>CAJJCK010000078.1 GCA_905182675.1 uncultured Cryomorphaceae bacterium
TGTATTTGGATAATATCAACATCACTGGCCAGGCCCAGGTTGCCCCTGTAGCTTCCTTCCAGGGAGACAGTGCAGCATGTACCGGGCAAGTACTGAACTTCTTAGATTTTTCAACACCAGCTCCAGCAAATCGTATGTGGTATTTCCAAGGAGGCACTCCTCCGACCTCTACATCGCCAAGCCCTGCAGTCACCTATGCTTCGCCAGGAAACTACGATGTTAAACTAGTGGTATCAAACGCCGCTGGTCAGGATTCACTTACTAAGTCAAGCTTTGTGACCGTTACTACAGCTCCAATAGCGGATGTTGTTTTGGTTTTGGTGTCGTCTACGGTATGTAAAAACGACAGTGTTTTTGCCTCTGCAACCATTACAAATGGAGGTCTTGCACCTAGTATAGATTGGATCGTAAATGGTACAGTCGTAGCGAGCAATAACTTGGCATTTGCCAGCGTATTCACGGATGGTGATGTTCTTAAAGTGAGAATGACCAGTTCGGATAATTGTGTAGCGTTTAAAACAGCCGTCGATTCTGTAACGATGACAGTAAATAACTTGCCTGCAGTGACCTTATCCTCGCAAGGTTATTTATGTGAGTTGGATGGACCAATGCAACTTAGTGGAGGTATGCCAGCTGGCGGTATATATTCCGGCCTTGGGATCAGTAATGATACAATTTATCCGAGTCTCTCCGGTGTAGGCTCACATTGGGTATATTATACTTACACGGAGCCAACTACGGGTTGTGCTAACGAGAAGAAAAGAGCCATTAGTATTCAACCAGCTCCTGGTCAGCCTACGTTAACTCAGAATACGATAAGTGGAGAACTAGAAGCGTCAACTCCTTCTGGAACATACAGCTATCAGTGGTTGGATGGAAATATGGATCCAATTTCAGGGGCAACTAACTCGACTTTCTTACCAACCTCAAATGGAAACTACTACGTTAAGATCACGTCAAACATTCTCTGCTCCAACACATCGGCAGCATACACAGTCGTGAACATTGGTTTGAACGAGGAGAACCTAAGTGGGTTTGAAATGTATCCTAATCCAGCAACGGACAGACTTACGTTTAATGTTCAAGGAAGTGCTGAAGTCCGCATCCTTGATGCTGCTGGTCGTCTGGTGTATACTGGTTTCGTAGAGGGCAAATACTCCTTAGATGTCCAGGACTGGGCGAGGGGAGTCTATATGGTTCAAGTACTTCGCGCAGGCAAAACAACGGGGACGCCTGTCGTTCTAAAATAACAATCAATAAAAACCCCGCGAGCGCCATGCGCTCGCGGGGTTTACTAAAAGAAGTGCTGTAATCTTTTGATTGAGCTTAAGCCATCTGCATATGAGCAATCATACTTTTGAAGAGCTCAAGCCCATCTTGATTTTTAAGCTCTATGTCAGCGGCACGTTCTGGATGTGGCATCATTCCAAATACATTTTTCGCAGCGTTACAAACACCTGCGATACTCTCGAGGGCTCCGTTCGGGTTGATGTCTTCATTGACTTCTCCGTCCTGCGTACTATATTGGAATAAAACTTGGTCATTAGCTTTCATAGCTGCTAACGTATCTGGTGCACAGTAGTAGTTTCCCTCACCATGTGCAATTGGAATTTTATAGGCTCTGTTATGGTCTAGGTCGGCAGTAATACCAGCAGACTTAGAAATAGGTTTTATAAAGACGTTCTTACAAATGAATTTATGGCTGTTGTTATGACGTAATGCTCCTGGAAGCAATCCGCTTTCTGTAAGTATTTGGAATCCGTTACAGACACCTAAAACGTAGCCTCCGTTATTTGCAAAGTTAATAACGCTACCCATGATAGGACTCATTTTAGCAATAGCTCCCGAGCGAAGGTAGTCGCCGTAAGAGAATCCTCCCGGCAATATAACACAGTCCACACCCTGTAAGTCAGAGTCTTTATGCCAAAGGTTGACGGTTTCATAGCCCATGATCGTTTCTAGAACGTAAATCATGTCTTGATCACAGTTTGATCCTGGAAAGGTGATTACACCAAATTTCATAGCGATTTGCGTATTTGATTTGTTCAAAGGTACGCCCTTTGGATAAATATGTCGTTAAGCCAAGCGGTGAGAAATAGCAGAAAGAACGCGTGCTCCAACGTTAGCATCCCATTGGTCTTTTCCAGGAACTACCTCTACCAAATCACCGCCAATTATTTTTCGGCCAGAAGCAATCACGGCGTCTAATAAGTAGGTGAATTGAGCTATTGATAGCCCTCCCGGAACAGGTGTCCCTGTACTTGGACATAGAGACGGGTCAAACCCATCAATATCAACGCTAAGATAAACATGGTCAGGGAGTGTGTTAACCACGCTCCTGCATACCTGGGTCCAGGTCTGTCCTGCGAACAATGCCTTGTTCATTCCACGATCAGTGAATGCATTTATTCGGTTGTCGCTGGCGATCAAGTCGGCCTCTTGGTGACAATAATCCCGTAACCCAACAATGGTTAGGGAAGTAGCAAGATGCTCTTGCAGTACGTTGTACATGATACTGGCATGTGAGTATTCAAACCCCTCATAAGAAGATCTTAGATCTGCGTGTGCATCTATCTGTAATACTCCGAAATCACCATAATGCTCCTTGTGGGCGCGAATTGTACCAAGGGAGGTACTGTGGTCACCGCCAAGTAATATGGCACGCTTTCCCTTCTTAAGTATTACAGCCGTTTGCTTTTGTATCCAAAAATGAAAGAGGCCACACTGCTCATTGATGTTTTTTTGAATCTTAAGCTCTTTAGGTCCTATTTCACCTAACTCATACGCCTGCAGGTAACGGGTTGCTAAAAGCCTTAAGCTTTCGCCTTTTATGAGCCATTCTTGATCAATGTCATGCATCCAAATCCCACGTTCCCATCCTTTTGGATATCCTTCATCGTAAAGATCCACTTGAGCAGAAGCAATCGCGATCTCTTTTGGACCTTCCATGGTTCCTGCGCCATAGCTAACGGTGACCTCCCATGCTGCTGGTAAGACATGAATGTCACACTCATCCTCGTTAAAAGGTAAACCAAAAAGGTTGCTATTGAGAGCGGGTTCGTTTGGATTGAACGATTTGATCTTTTCTTGCTTGTTCATTGGATGAATTAGTCGTAGAAAATTACGGATTGTAAATAGATAGTGGGATTTTTTTCCATGTGTTTTTTTGGGACGTTTTCAGGTAGATGTGTAATACGTAAATTCCTGTTGGCGGTTCTGTATTTATCCAGTTTGTAGGCCTTATTTCAATTAAATGGTCACCAGCAACTAAGGGTTCGTTTTGCATGATGTTGTAGATGGGACGGCCTGAAAAATCAGTTACGGAAACGGAGAGCTGTGAACCCGCTGCCACGGAAAGAGCCAGTTGTGTCGTTGGAGAATATCTTAGAGGGTCATACGATATTACATGTTCGGATAGGGTAATATTGGGGTCTGAGAAGGTGTGGGTGGAAGAAATTGAATTTGCTTTGTTAGGTGAAGCTTCCGTTGGGCAGCACCACTTGGGATGATGGTCCCCCCAGTTAGAAAGGTTTTTACCAGAGTACTGAAACGAGATGCGTTCTCTACTTAAGCGTATGCTAGAGGTTGGGTGTGGAGGGTAAGTCAGTTCATCGATAACCTGTCCAAACGGTGCTGAAAGAACTAAACGTGTGGTGTCATTAGACAAAGAGAATGGGGAGTTAAAGGCGCTATGCTGCTGTGGCACTATTACTGGCCTAAGTGAAAGTGGATGACCATCAAAAGGACTGAAGTCAGGAGTTAATTTATCAGCGTCCATGATGGAATAGCCGGAATACTTTACGACTTGAAGGTTATCAATGAATAAGGGGTCCTCCGCTGCATTGTAGAGTTCTATAAATTCATTCATGGTGTCAGGATTGAAGTGAACTTCGCTGAAGAAAAGCTGTCCAGAATCTGGGTAATGACAGGGTGAAAAATCAAAGTTAGTACCCCCAAGACCTGGAGGAAAGGAAAGCCCTGTTGGAAGGAAGAATGGGGAAAAACTCTGAAAAGACAAGGCCAATTCACTAGGGTTAGCATTCGCGCCGGGGAGCTTGAGATAAGGGAATGCGTTATAGGCAAACATGCCGTACACTAGACCAGTGGGGTCTGCATAAAAACCCATTAATTCATTCGGCTTTGGGCTTGAAAGAGGTCTTACGTTTGGTATATAAGTGTTTAGAGGGTAGACGGAGAATTGGCGATAAATACCGGATACGGAATCTGCTCTAAGCATGAAATCTCCAGCAATTTCATTGGGCATAAAGATATTTTTGTAGTGCTGTGAAGCTAAGGTTATGTGGGCCTTTTCAATAATGATTACGCCAGTTGAAGGCAAATCTAATAGCGGTATTACCTGGTTGTTATATTGTGAAATATAAGTACTCCCTAGTACCGTTGTTCCAGAGTCAACCCGAATGGAATAGGAGGTGACCTCACCATCGTCTTCGAGAATACACATGGTACAGGCGCCTAGGTCTTTCAATGCTTGTACGACTATAAAGAAACCGGCATATTCTTTAAACGGATGAATCGCTGAAACCCACACATCACCCTGCTTTGCATAACTCACTTGTATGCTGTCTAAAAAGGGGGCAGCAACATTACCATCGGCATCTTGAGCATTAGGCAATAGGACACCTAGCGCACCCTGTACAAGCGGTTGTGTCAAGGAAAGATGCCACTGCTCATCAAAATGGTTGATAACATATGCGGTGTCTACGCTTTCTGCAGAATACACCAGGGCGTAATTCCTGTCAGGAAAAGGCGTGAGTTCCGCCCATTCGTTCCAAGTAACGCTTAACGTAAAAGGGTCTAAAACATCAATTTTTTTACATTCTGGTCCAAGAGTGTCTGGAAAATCATACCCCGATGCATGCAATGTTGAAAATAAAAACTTATCCACTCTTGTGGAGGTGTATTTGCAGTAGATAGACAGTGTCGTTGATCGTAATAGGGTACTGTCATTGACCATGAACAATAGACTGTCAGAGGCATATACCGTAAAGTTCGCTGAACTGTCTCGCTCCACTCTTAGCTTTACTAAGGGTTTACTTTGGTTGACAAACCCAGGCACTACGGCCAACGTTGTGTCTTTATAGCCGTGATGGAGATATAGGCTCAAATCATCTGCCAGTCCGCCCCCGCAGCGCAAAGCATAGTAACTACTTCCCCTTTGCAAGAACCTGAATTCAGAGAAATTGGCAGAGGAGGGATTAAATTCCATTTGAATAGTAATTTCCCATACGGCATCTAACCCCGCTGATGAAGGCCTTGACCATAGTAGTGATCCAGCGGCAGGAGCGTTACTGCGTAATCCGTCTTGAGTGAAGTTCATGAAAGCCGTATCTCCATACCACTCTGCAGAAGGACTTAAAAGGGAGTCGGATAATGACGCGAATTGTCCCCATGCAATGGTGGTGGTAAGGGAAATAAAAAAGGTGAGTCGTTGACGTAATATTGCACTCTTCATAAAGGAGAATAGGTTTAAGTTTGTGGGGTACTATATAAGTTAAGCGAATTTTTTATGAGAATTGCTGTCGTAGGCGCCACTGGTATGGTGGGCCAAGTCATCTTGAAAGTTTTAGCGGAACGCAATTTTCCGGTAACGGAACTTTTGCCTGTAGCCTCAGCCCGCAGCGTGGGTAAAAAAGTGGCCTTTGGGGGAAGAGAATGGACTGTTATTTCAATAGAAGAGGCACTGGCGTCGTCTCCTGATATTGCTTTATTTTCTGCTGGTGGAGAAACCTCTTTAGAATGGGCGCCAAAGTTTGCTGCCGCGGGTACTAAGGTGGTGGATAACTCAAGTGTTTGGCGTATGGATCCCACAAAGAAACTGATTGTTCCGGAGATTAACTCGGATAGCGTTACTGCTGAAGACATGATAATTGCCAATCCAAACTGCTCCACCATTCAGTTGGTGATGGCTCTGAGCCCATTACATAAGGTGTTCGGTATAAAACGTGTAATTGTAAGTACCTACCAGAGTGTAACAGGAACCGGTCAGGCCGCGGTAGATCAACTCGAAGGCGAGCGAGAAGGCAAAAATCCTGAGATGGTTTATCCCTACGCGATTGATAGAAACTGCATCCCTCACTGTGACATTTTTCTAGATAACGACTACACGAAGGAAGAAATGAAGATGACCCTAGAGACTGTCAAGATCATGGGTGACGAAAAAATAAAACTATCCGCTACAGCGGTGAGGGTACCTGTTCAAGGAGGCCATAGCGAGAGCGTGAACGTGGAGTTCGAAAAAGAGTATACCATGGAAGAGATCCGAAAGTTACTTTCTCAAACTCCCGGAATAACCCTCCAAGACCGTCCAGAATTCAACACTTATCCTATGCCGTTGATGGCGGAGGGTAAAAATGACGTATTTGTAGGCCGATTACGTCGCGATTTTACAGCGGATAACGCCCTCCATATGTGGATTGTCTCTGACAACCTTCGCAAAGGAGCGGCCACAAATACCGTTCAGATTGCTGAGGTATTATTGGCAAAGGGTTATATAGGATAAAGTAGTCCGGGGCGATATTCACCAACCTCCGAAACTTGAACCCCACTTTTGGTGTTAAACCATCTATGAAAGTAAAAGCTTTAGCAATGGCCGTGTTAGGACTCGTGTTGAGTTGCACGGCACAAACCAATAAAAAAATGAGTGACGCTTACGCTATGGCGACAGTTCCTGTCGCCGGAGAAAAACAAGAAGTAGCTGTCTTTGCCTCTGGATGTTTTTGGGGGACGGAATATTATTTACAAAAGGTTGATGGTGTAGTTGCAACCACTTGTGGCTATACAGGAGGTGTTGTAAAGAACCCAACCTATAGAGAGGTCTGTAACAAGCGCACAGGTCATTACGAAGCGGTGCACGTCTTGTATGACCCTGAGAAAGTGTCTTTTGAAGAATTGGCTCGTGTGTTCTTTGAAACCCATGACCCTACGCAGCGTGATGGCCAGGGACCAGATATTGGACCACAGTATAGAAGCGCTATATTTTTTCAAAGCAACGAACAACGTAAGGTATCAGAGGATCTCAAGTTGTTGTTAGTTACGAAGGGTTTTGACGTAGCCACAGAAATTCTTCCGGCCGCAACGTTCTATTCTGCTGAAAACTACCACCAAGATTACTATGACGACAAAGGAGGTACGCCATACTGCCATGCTCCTAGGAAACTATTTTAAGGACACTCAACCAATAAAAAGCCCCCAATCACTTAGTGATTGGGGGCTTTTTTATGCTATAAATTTTTCTTTATTCCGGGTGTACTAATTCAAAATCCTCCATGAACTTCGTTGTGTAAACCCCTTTTCTGAAGTCTTCATTTTTCAACAGCTGCTGGTGGAATGGAATAGTCGTTTTGATTCCTTCAATTATAAATTCATCCAATGCGCGCGCCAGCTTTTCTAAAGACTCCTCACGAGTTCTAGCGGTTACAATGAGCTTCGCGATCATGGAGTCATAGTATGGTGGAATAATATATCCAGAATAGCAATGTGTATCTAGACGAACTCCGTGACCACCTGGAGCATGGAATGACACAATTTTACCGGGACAAGGACGGAAGTCATTAAAGGCATCTTCGGCATTAATCCTAACCTCAATACTATGCATTTCAGGGAAGTAATTTTTACCTGAAATAGGCTCTCCTGCCGCGACTTTTATTTGTTCCCGTATCAAGTCAAACCCTACAACTTGTTCTGTTATAGGATGTTCTACTTGAATACGTGTGTTCATTTCCATAAAATAGAAATTGCGGTCTTTGTCTACTAGAAACTCAACCGTGCCAGCTCCTTCATAGGCGATGTATTCAGCTGCTTTTACGGCAGCATTCCCCATTTTTTTCCGAAGTTTATCGGTCATGAATGGCGATGGAGTTTCCTCAACTAATTTCTGGTGGCGACGTTGAATGGAACAATCACGTTCACTTAAATGACACGCTTTCCCATAGCGATCACCCACGACTTGAATTTCAATATGCCGTGGCTCAAGAATAAGTTTCTCCATGTACATGGCGTCATTACCAAAAGAGGCCGCCGCTTCTCTGCGAGCACTGTCCCATGCGTCTTGCAAGTGGTCTTCGCTAGGTACGGCACGCATTCCTTTTCCACCACCACCGGCAGTAGCTTTGATCATCACGGGATAGCCAATCTCTTTAGCAGTTTTGACTGCGTGCTCAAAGGTCGCCATAATGCCTTCAGATCCAGGTACACAGGGTACGCCAGCTTCTTTCATTGTTTCCTTAGCCGTCGCTTTGTCTCCCATTTTATCGATCTGGTCTGCGGAAGCACCAATAAACTTGATGCCATGCTCAGCACAGATTCGAGAGAATTTGGAGTTTTCACTTAAAAAACCATATCCAGGATGGATAGCGTCAGCGTTAGTTATTTCAGCTGCCGAGATAATATTTGGAATGCTGAGGTAACTCTCGGAAGATGCTGCAGGACCAATACATACTGCTTCATCAGCAAAGCGCACGTGCAGAGAATCTGCATCGGCTTTGGAGTAAACAGCAACCGTTTTAATGCCCATTTCTTTACACGTTCTTATCACGCGAAGAGCAATCTCGCCACGGTTGGCAATGAGTACTTTCTTAAACATAATGTGACTCTTTACAGCGTTACTTATGATGGATCAACTAAGAATAATGGCTGGTCGTATTCGATCGGGCTTCTGTCATCAACAAGAACCTTGACGATGGTACCGCTCACCTCGCTTTCAATCTCATTAAAGAGCTTCATAGCCTCTACGATACATAGTACATCTCCCTCACCGATAGAATCACCAACTTTAACAAAAACGTCATGTTCTGGTGACTGGCTGCGGTAGAAGGTACCTATCATTGGAGATTTTACAGTAATGTAATTTCCATTCTCCTCTGCTTCGGTTTCTCCTGGTACCGCTACTGGCACTGCCACGGGTGCCGCATGCATAGCCTGTTGAGGAGCGATGGTCTGTATATACGAAGTCTGTTGCTCTGAAGCACCAGAGGCGGTCTTAATGTTAATTTTAAATTCTTCTGTTTCTAAGCTTACTTCTTGAGCGCCACTTTTGACGACAAATTTGATAAGCGCTTGGATTTCTTTCGAGTCCATATTAGGAGTGTTTTTATTTAAAAGTAATATGAAGTTACGTGTTATTTCTTATCAATGGCCCATGTAACCCACATGGCGCCCCAGGTAAAACCACCTCCAAAGGCAGCAAAAATCAAGTTGTCTCCCTTATTAAACTTATTGCGATTATCCCATAAACATAGAGGAATAGTTGCAGAGGTAGTATTGCCGTATTTTTCAATATTGATCAAGACTTTCTCTGGCGTCAACTCCATACGACGCGCTGTTGCGTCAATGATGCGCAGGTTTGCTTGGTGTGGAACTAAGTAGGCGACATCATCACCTGTCATGTTGTTTTTTTCTAAAATTTCAGCTGAGGTATCCGCCATGTTACTCACTGCGAAACGGAACACACTTTTGCCTTCTTGACGAATGGCGTGTTGCTTATTGTCTATA
The DNA here is from genome assembly GCA_905182675.1 of uncultured Cryomorphaceae bacterium. Lineage (GTDB taxonomy): Bacteria > Bacteroidota > Bacteroidia > Flavobacteriales > Schleiferiaceae > UBA10364. Next base: position 9,511 of record CAJJCK010000078.1, read on the forward strand.
GTTTCATGCGATGGAGGTAAGAAAGATCCACCAGCTTCAATGCGCAAGAAATCTCGTCCTTGAGCATCTGTTCTTAGGATTTCGTCTTGAACTCCGTACCCCTCTTCTGACGGTTCCATAAGGGCTACACCACAGCCATCTCCGAAAAGAATACAAGTTGTTCTGTCTTCATAATCAGTAATAGAGCTCATAACATCTGAGCCCACGACCAGTACCTTTTTGTACTTACCACTTTCTATGTAAGCTGCCGCAGCACTAACGGCGTATAAAAATGAGGAACAAGCCGCCTGTAAGTCAAAAGCGAATGCATTCTTAGCACCAATTTCCTGAGCAATAAAAGCAGAGGTAATAGCAACGGGCATATCTGGAGTGACAGAAGCTAAAACAACCATGTCAATATCCTCTGTCTTGATGCCGTATTCTGCCTTCATAGCCTCAACGGCTTTGATGGCCAAGTATGAAGCACCTTTGCCTTCCTCAGGCTTAAGGATTCTTCTTTCTTTGATACCCGTTCTGCTTGTGATCCACTCATCGTTGGTATCTACCATGTCTGCCAACTCAGCGTTGGTTAAAACATATTCCGGAACATATCCGCCTATTGCGGTGATCGCTGCTTTCATCCTTGTCTTCATTCAGGGGGCTAAAATAGGAGGCTTAATCTTATTAAACCAATGTAAAAAAGAAAAAGTAGCCCATACATGGGCTACTTTCTTGTAAATCAGTTTATTATGTATAAGCTCAATTAAGCTTTTTCCATGACAACTTTGCCTCTGTAGTAGAGCTTTCCTTCGTGCCAGTGAGCGCGGTGGTATAGGTGTGTTTCACCAGTAGTAGGACATACGGCCAATTGTTGATCCGCTGCCTTGTAGTGCGTTCTACGCTTATCTCTTCTCGTGGTGGACTGTCTGCGCTTAGGATGTGCCATTGTACTTGATTATTTATTGTTCAATAAGTTTTTTAATTGATCCCATCTCGGATCACTCTCTGCTTCTTTTAATGTCTCTTCTTTCTCTTCGATAAAGTCTTCCAAACCATTTCCCGCATTGGGACCAAGTAATTTAGACGGAATACTGAGGACCACTAATTCGTATATGTTTTGCGCAATTTTGAGCGTGTGCTCAGAATGTGGCAAGATCAACAACTCTTCGTTTTCATCATTGTACTCTTCTCCAAACTTCACCTGAATGCTGAACGAGTTCTCTAACTCTTGTGTAAACAGTTCGTTCATTATATCACAAAGCGCTTGAATGCTGCCTTTAAAAGTGAAGTCTAAATCAAAAACGGTCTCACTTTTCAACATGGTCATACGGGCATTGCCCTGTAATCCGGTGTAGTCTGTGTAACCAAAAAGTTCAAAGAACGTATCATTCAATTCAAAATCAAAGTGATGTGTTCCAACGCTTAAGCCAGAAAAGAGGATATTAAAGTCCTTTGTTTTCACTTGTCAGTTATATCTGAATGAGCGTGCAAAGATATTCAAATTGTTGAAAACTTCTAGCGCTTATCCTTTTGTTTTTTTAGAGGATTTTTTGTCATCTCATCATGCATGGTTCTCTGGTGGAAAACATCTATGGCAGAGAATAGCGAACCTCTGAATGAATTTTCGTCGGCAACCCCTTTTCCTGCTACGTTCATGGCTGTTCCGTGATCGGGAGATGTTCGTACAATCTCTAATCCAGCAGTGAAGTTTGTTCCTGTTCCCATGGCAATTGCCTTGAACGGGATCAATACTTGATCATGGTACATCCCTAGAACAGCATCAAATTTCATATCGAAACCTTGACCAAAGAATCCATCTGCAGGAAACGGTCCCTTTATAATGCTGTCTTTTGACTGTGATTTCGCAATTGCCGGAGCGATGATTTCTTGCTCCTCCTTCCCTATAGTACCCATTTCCCCAGCATGTGGATTTAGGCCAAGAACGGCAATAGTAGGTTTGATTTTACCGAAATCACGTTTTAGACTTGCCTTGAGAATAGATATAGCGTTTATAATGGCTTCTTCTGTTAGACTCTCTGCGACCGACGATACTGGAATATGACCTGTTACGGTGGCAACTTTGAGCTGCTCGGAGGTAAGTACCATGAGAACCTCGTTGCCAAATGCGGATGCTAAATAACCGGTATGTCCTGTAAAACCCTCAATGGTGTCCGCAATATTATGTTTATTTATGGGTGCTGTGACAATCGCATCGACGCTACCTAATTGAGCTGCAGCTATAGCCGCATCAATACTTTTAAGGGCGTAGCTCCCACTAACATCCGTCGGCGTTCCTAGAGATAGCTCAACGTTATCCTCCCAAACATTAATTAGATTGTTTTTACCCCTGTGTATATCATCAACGGAGTCGCAAATATGAAAGTTAAAATCCCTACGGTTAATGGCATTTCTATGATAAGAAGCAAGTTTACTTGATGCAAATACAACAGGAGTACATAAGTCTAAGATGGCTTTGTCCTCTAAAGTTTTAATGATCACTTCCATGCCAACGCCGTTGAGATCACCGCACGTGATGCCTATCACAGGCTTTTTAAGCACATCAGGCAACACCTCAGAGTGTCTGCTTCTGGACATCTCGAAATCATTAGCATAGAGCTCTGCCTGAGCGGCTAATTCGCTTTGAGCGCTTTCTGAAACAGGCGTTGCTTTGACATTTCTGGCCGGAGCTGCACTCTTACCTTTATTTCTATTGCGATTCCTGTTGTTTCTTCGAGCTCCTTCCTCTGTTTCCCCGAGGTCTCTTGTATCACTAGTGATTACCTTAGGCGGAGCATTGCTTGTAACACCTGCTTCTTTTTTACCTTCAGGAGTTTCTGTTTTTTTACGTGGGTTACGGTTGCGACCGCCGCGTCTTCTGCGGTTAGGATCGTTGTTACCGGCAACATCATTACTTGATGGAGCACTTGGCTTTGGGGCGTTGTCTTTGCTGTCGCTCATGAACTTATTTCTTACTTAGGAAGTCAAAAAGTAATCTAACACCAATCCCGGTGCCTCCTTCAACTTGATAACCGACACGCTTGCTTAAGAATGCAGGACCGGCTATATCCAAGTGAATATAGGGGTAATCTGTAAAGTGCTCTAAAAATTTACCGGCTGTAATGGCACCACCTTCTGCACCTCCTATGTTTTTTAGATCGGCGATTGGGCTTTTCAATAAATCCTTGTATTCATCCCAAAACGGAAACTCTACCACGCGTTCACGCGTCAGGTGACCACTTTCTTGTAAGGCTGACATTTCCGTAGATGGTGCATTTCCCATACCCACTATCGCATAACGGCCAATCGCACGGGCAGCTGCACCCGTTAACGTAGCGAGATCGATCACTAATTCTGGATTGTAGCGTTTTGCGTAAACCAAGGCATCGGCTAAAATTAATCGGCCTTCTGCATCTGTGTTTAATACCTCAACCGTTGTTCCATCAGAAATGGTAATAACATCCCCTGGAGTAACGGCATTTCCACCAGGTCTGTTGTCCGTAGCAGGGACAAGTCCAATGATATGGAGCGGAAGTTGTGCTTCTGCAATAGCGCTCATAGCACCTAGAACAGCCGCGGCACCTCCCATGTCACTTTTCATAGTGTCCATAAAGTTAGAAGGCTTTAGGCTTAATCCACCTGTGTCGTAGACCACACCTTTCCCAACCAATACTATCGGCTTGGAATTTGTGGCGCCATCTGGCTTGTGCTCCATTATGATAAATGTAGGAGGTTCAGGAGATCCATAATTGACCGCCAATAAACCGCCCATTTTTAAGCTTTCAATTTGTTTTTTCTCTAAAACCTCTACAGAGAAACCATGACGTTTCCCAGCTTCACGTGCTTCATGAGCGAGTTGGGTTGCGGTAAGATCAATTACCGGCCTGTTTACCAGGTCTCTTGCGAACAATGTGCCCATAGTAGAAATCGCAATGGCACGCATTACAGGAGAATCGGCCTGAGCGACCTCAAGTTGCACTAACGAATTTCTTCTTTTGTGTGCATCTGAGAAATAGCGTAAGAACTGATAGTTTCCTAAAATAGCTCCTTCGGCGATTTCAGTGTCATAAACACCTTCTAGGCGAACACGATCATAAGCAAGAGCGTTTAATTTTAGGGCCAATTGATTTCCGGCTAACCGCATCTTTTCTGCGCGTTCAACCTTTGTGTATTCTTTCGTGATTTTATAAATCCAAACAGTGCTACTGGCCTCTTGCAGTTCCATCCATTTTTCATCAAATTTTCCCCCAAAATGCGCCATGCGTTTAATGGCATCTGCTGAAATGAAGCCTGAGATTTCTTTTTCAGTGGAGTAAACAATAGCACGCGGTCCATTGTAATCAGAAGTATATGTTGTGATTTTCATTTTGAAATCTATTTAAGTGTCAAATGTACTATTTTAACCAACCATAAAGAAGAACCCATGTTTACTGGAATCATAGAAAAATTAGGCACAATTGCCAAAGTTGATAGATTAGGTGGAAATTTAGAATTGTTTGTGCATTCTGAGCTCGCCAAAGAGTTGAAAATAGATCAAAGTGTAGCACATAATGGCATTTGCCTTACTGTAGTAGAAATTTTTGGCGACCGTACCTACCGAGTTACGGCGATTGATGAAACCATCGACAAGACCAACATAGGAGACCTTAAAGAGGGTTCAAAAGTAAACTTAGAACGGTGTATGACCATGGGAGCTAGGTTAGATGGTCACATCGTACAAGGCCACGTCGATCAGGTGGGTGTTTGTAAGGACATCGAAGAAGTCGATGGATCTTGGATTTTCGGATTTTCGTATGATGATTCATTAGGAAATGTTACCGTAGAAAAGGGGTCAATTACTGTAAATGGGACCTCTTTAACCGTGATTAAATCAATAAAGGGCGGTTTTAGTGTTGCCATTATTCCATTTACTTACGATCACACCGTTTTTCATGAGTTAAACGTTGGAGATAGCGTTAACTTAGAGTTTGACATCATAGGAAAATATGTCGCTAGAATGATAGACGGGTATATAAAATGAACCAATTGAAAAAAGTCGGCGTATTGGATGATGAACAACTCGCGATTGACGGGTTGGTCTATCAATTAAAAAAAGAACTTCCTGAAGCGATAGTTCATGGCTCTCAGTACCCAAAACCTTTTGAAGAATGGTGCAAAAATGAACGACCAGAATTGGTATTTTTAGACATGGAGATGCCAAGCGCAATGGGACTGGACGTTGCAAAACGGATACAGCCCTTTGTTGGAAACATCGTTTTTGTTACCGCGCACAGCCATTACAGTTTGGAGGCATATGAAACTGCTGTAGATTATATATTGAAGCCAGTTGTAGCTAATAGATTAAGACAAGCGTTAGATAAAATTGCAGATTTAAAACCGATGCCTGTTTTTCAAGAAAAATTGGTTCGCATCCCTATTAAAGGCTCCTTTCGCGGGGTTCAAGAGCGTGAAATCATGTTGTTAAAAGGTCAAAGAAATTACACGGAGGTCGTTATGACGAATGGCGAGAGTTACTTAGTGGCTCGAACCCTGAAAAAATTCTCAGAGAGTTTGAGTAACAGGTTTTGGCGCGTTCACAAGGGCACTATTGTTCGAAGCGATGCTGTGCAAGACATTAAATGGGGATCTAAACCCCAATTGACATTGAGTAACGGATTGGTTGTAGAAGCCGCAAAAACGAGATTGAATGAATTGGGCCTTCAAGCATAGTATACTTCTAATAGCATTGCTCTTAATCCTTGTTACGGGGTGCAAGGATGACTATTTAACACCCCCTGCCCAGATCGTATACTATAACACTTTGCCTGACAGCGCTGTTGAAAGCTCACACATACTTTCGGAACTGTTAAGTGATAGCGATACGAGAACTCGTGCATGGGCATCGTATATGCAAAGCCGTAAGTTGATTCGTCAGTCTGAGTTTATTGCGGCGCTTCCGTATATTGAAAACGCAGAGTACTTATTTAGAGATTTAAATGACCAGTTGGGATTGTCTAAAACCTTACATTATAAGGCTCACGCCTATTGGAGTATAGGGGCACATTCCAATAATATTCTAGAGTTTTGTAAAGAAGCCATTTCTTTGGCACCTCCGGACAGGTGGTCGACGTATTCAGGAAATCTGAGTATTTATTTACAAGAAATGGGATATCATAAAGAAGTCCTTAATTTGAGTGACACCTTGTTACCTATGTTCAAGGGAGTACAGGCAAACCTGAGCGAGGCCTATGCAGTAAGAGCCGTATCACTTCATGCACTTCAGGGAGACACTCAAGAGATTGATACGCTCATCAATGTGGCCCTGAATGAAATCAGGTTTTTGGGCCAGATAGATCGTCAACACGTTTACCAACTTGCACTTTATTTGGGTGCCCTCAGTCAAAAACAGTTAGCAGCCTGTGTTATCTATGCTCAGAAAATAAAATCGTCATCTTTAGAAGTTAAAGCGCGGGAACAACTGGTTGAAAGTCATCTTTTAGGAGAGAGTACGGATCAATCAAATCGAGCACTAATTAATGCCTATAAGTTGGCCACTAGAAATTCAGAAAGACTCAAGGAAGAGTTTGTGTTTTACGAACTTGAAAGAGGTAAAAGATCTAAACTGAGAGAAACGGAAGCGGCGGAATTTAAACAGAAAACAACCGTAGTCACGGCCATGTCGATAATAGCCGCATTGTTGGCCTTTGTGCTCATATACAAAAATCAGAACGTGGCTGATCAGGCGCGTATTAATGAGCAAGATGCCGTTTTAATGTTAGAAAGTTACAAGAATAGAATCCGCCCTCATTTTCTTTTCAATCAATTAAACAATGTAAATAGCTTTCTAAATCAAGAGAAATTAGTGGAAGCGCAAGAGTATATAGGCTTATTAAGCGAGCACCTTAGGTTTTTATTGGAGAACAGTAACGATAAGTTAAGTACCATCTCTCAAGAGATTGATCGATTGAAAAAATATGTGGAGCTCCAACAGAAAGCGACCAGCGATAAAATCGAAATTCGGTTTAGTATAGCCGAAGAAAGCCTTCCTATAATTATACCAACGGGCTTATTCCAGCCTTTAGTGGAAAACAGTTTTAAGTACGCCGGGAACACTAAGTTTTCTGAAGTGTACATTCAAATTTCCGTTGAGGCTAGGGATAATAAAGTCAGTATTCAAATAGAGGATTCTGGATATGGTTTCATGGAACGCTCATCAGGAACGGGTCAAGGATTAAAATTGATAGAAGACCGTATTGCCTTTAATAAATCCATAAGTCCTCGGCCAGAGCTATGGACGTTAAGTACGAATTTTGGGAAAAGAAAAAGCACCGTGAATATCACGATGCCTCTTACTTAAACTAGTTAACAGCTTTGGTTCCTTGGTTATGAGTCGTAAATTTAATAAAGCCGTGCCTTTAAACAACAATGAACTTATCGTAACGGCACTGAATTTATCGTAGCGCGAATTGTAATGTGTTCATGTTCCCGCCACAAAGAATTATTCCAGCTTTACCCGTACTGTGATGTTTTAAAGCTGCTGCAATTCCTGCCGCAGCAGAAGGCTCGATAAACTGCTTTAATCTAGACAAACAAATGTGCCAAGCATTTTCCAACTCTTCTTCACTGAGGAGGATAATATCACTTACATGATTTAGTATAATGGGAAAATTTCTCACTCCTAAAGAGGTGCGAAGACCATCTGCAATGGTGTTTGGTTTTGTCACGGGTACCCACGTTTTGGAATTAAAGCTTTGATACGCGTCATCCGCATTGCTAGGTTCGCATCCAATCACTTTTGCTTTTCCGAAATAATAATTTGCCAAAGACGCACCAGCGAGTAGACCACCACCACCCACAGGTATAAAAAGCCAGTCTAAATCTGGATGCTCTTGTAGTAGTTCAAGGGTCGCTGTGGCCTGACCGGCGATGATATCGTAGTTGTCATAGGGATGGATGAACAGTGCTCCAGTAGCGTTTTGTAATTCAGCGGCGGTATGCTCTCTATCTTTTAGAGTGGGTTCGCAAAAGGAGATGATACCGCCATATTCTTTAACAGCATCAATTTTTGCTTGAGGGGCGTTTGACGGCATGACAACATAGGCAGGAGCTCCAATTTGTCCAGCAGCCCAGGCCAAGGCGGCACCATGATTCCCCGAACTATGTGTTATAAAACCAGATACTTGTGCACTGTCTTTATGAATAAGTACGGCGTTCATTGCGCCGCGCGCTTTAAAAGCCCCGGTTTTCTGAAGGTGCTCTCCTTTCAGTAGGCATGACTTATTTGACATAGCGTCAAAGGCTTTTGAGGTAAAAACAGGTGTCTTGTGAATGTACGGTGCAATGCGGTTTTGGGCATCAATAATGTCCTGGCCTGAAGGTACTTGTTGAAGGGATTGTGCTGTCATTTATCGGAAATATTCAAGTTTTGCAGGCTCTAAAAAAGGGTCCTCTGTAAGGAGTTGATATTCTAGAAAGGACATGAGCTCAGATTCAAACTCTAATAACATAACCTCTGTAATATCATTCTTATTATGGAGTAAGGAGCCTCTCAATAGCTGTTCTGGAGCGCTACTTTGGAGCTTGAACATTCCAGACCGCCACGGCAAAGGAGTATTAAACGAACCGGTTTTGTATAAAAGCCATGCATACAAGAGCACTTGCATGGCCTTAGGCTTGCTCCCCGCCCATAGTTGGCCGTAGCTTGAGATACTTAGGTCATCTTTTTTTATGGACCCGGTTTTATAGTCCCAAATAGTTAGGGTTCCTTGGTCTATTTCTATTCGATCAACATATCCGCTAAATTTCAGCGGTAACTGAAGTGTTGGATGTTGCATTTCGAAATCCAGTTTTGTTTCAATTCCTTTCAGAATAACATGACCTGACTTTGCTCTAAGCGCATCATAGGAAAAGAACTGGTGAAGCATTTTTCGGCAAACCTCAGTGGTGACAAGGTTGCGCCCCTGAACCAGGGCAGACTTAGAATATCCTTTGGTCACTAAATATAAAAGTCCGATTTCTAGCGCTCGCTCAGTCCATTCCTCAACGTCTATTTTGGGAAGGGGCTTGCCAACATATGGCTTATAGAGCTCCTCTAGTCCCTTATGAACCAGGTTCCCCATCATTAATGCCGACATAGACTCCTCAACTGCTTCTTCCTCTTTTATTCTAATGAGTCTACGTTGATAAAACAGGTGTGGTCTTTCTGCCAATTCATTTAGGCTAGAAGCACTCATGCCACGCGACATCCAATCTTTAATAGCTTCTTTTACTTCGCTAGTTCTCGCGGCTGAAAATCGCTCTTCAATGGAATGTGGATGCAATGGCCCATTGTGAAATACACGATCTTTAACGAGGCAATTGGTCCCATTAAGTTCATGTTCTAATTGTATGATATATCTACTTGCCTCACCACCGCCCATGGCGTCTTTATCCGTGTTGTAAGTTATGACGGCTTCGTCACAACGCTGTAGTATTCTATAAAAGTGATAGGCGTAAACCGCATCTTTCTGCTCGTAGGTAGGTAGGCCGTATTGTTGTTTTAAATCATAAGGCAGTAAAGAATTGAAGTTTCTCCCTGCTGGAAGTATGCCTTCATTAACACCAGCGAGTATGACGTAAGGAAAATCCAGCGTCCGAGATTCTAAGATCCCCATGACCTGAAGTCCTTCAAGCGGCTCTCCTACAAAATCTATAGTGCCGGCACGAAGTTGCTGCTTTAGAAGCTTGAAGAGCGCCAACTCTTCCGGCAAAGTCTCACCTAAAGTTCGCTGGAGCTGCTCGAGAAGCGTGTGTAGTTTATAGGCGGTGTTGATGATCATTACATCAGTCGACTCCTTTTCAGCGACGTGTTTCAGCCAGATTTTCATTGGTTCAAGCAAATCTAAACCTTCTCTTGGCACAAGAATTTGGTGGTAAGCTAGAGGTCCTTCAGACAGCTTTGCCGTCCATTCTTTGTCATTGGTAAAGACCCGGTTTGCTTTAACGATATCTCTATTCCAGTCTTGTGGGTTCGAGGTTGTTTGATTGTCAGTATTCCAATACTTATTAAATAAAGGATCCGTGAGAAGGGCAGATAGTGAACGGTGGTAAAACGTCCATCGATTTGAATTTTTCTTGTTTTTCAACGCGTATTCTACCACAGTCATCCACAACCTGAGTGTGGCAGCTACAGGAGTTTGATCAAGCGGATACCCCATGGTGATATTGACTTTATCATAACCTTCAGGTAAAAAGCTCAATACAGGGTTGAGTAAGGTCTCATCAGTTAAAATAACGGCAATGTCCTGTGGGGCAACGCCCATGTCGCGCCAACGTTCTAGGGTATGGGCGATGGCTTTGGCTTGTCCTGAATATTGGCTGGCACCAATGGGTTGAATCACCTTTGTAACGTGTTTAAGGGAACTCTTTAAGCCCTTGCTTGAGGGAGTGTCGCTACCAAAAACTTTCTGGCGAGATTGGTGCTGCCTAAAAAATAGTCCAGCTTCGTGCTCCGGCATCTCCATATAATGTGCATCCACGTCCCACAAAACTTTTGATGTAGCTACTTTTCGAAGCTCAGAAATGATGGTCAATTCGGCGGTGTTTAATGCATTTAATCCGGCAACGACAACATGCTTTATCCCGTTTCTGTTGAGAAAAAGATCAACCAGACTTGGTGTCTCCGCAAGTTTTCTAGCAGCTAGTCCGCTATAGGACTCCCCTTTTTCAATAAGACTGGAGGTAAATAGATTGTAGGTGTCTGGAAGCAGTGCAATGAAATCTGAATAGCGGTGCATCAGCGCCGTTTGCTCTTCAATAGACAGGTCCCATTCAGCGAGCTTTTGAACATTGTATAGATCACCAAGCACGTTTTCAGGATCTAATAAGTAACGATCAATTTCCCCAAAATCAGAGAGTAGAGTTTGTCCCCAAGACAAAAAACTACCTAAAGATTCAGGTTCACGATCAGGAAAAGCTTCCAGTCTAACGGTTCCATAGCATTTGTAGAGCTCAAGCATTAGAACTAATGGTTCCACTACCAGTAGCTGTGCTGCATTTGCTATAAAGCTATCCACGGTACTAAATAAGGGAAGCAAAGTAGGTTCTTGCATATGCGGCTTTAACGCCTCACGTAAGAAGAGCTCTGCCCGTTGATTTGGAAGCAGCACCAGGGTTTCATGAAGAGGCTGAGGGCCGTCTAGAAGCTCTTGTGCAATCCGCTGAATAAAGGTTTGCATGAACTAGTTTATTGGAAAATATTGCTTCCCTCAATGTAGTCAAAAACTGCTTTTGGAAGCAAATTCTTTAAGGGTTTTCCTTCCCTAAAACTAGTTCTAATGAGTGTTGCACTGATCTCCATTCTAGGCGCGTCAACTATGGTTGCCCTTGGATAGGAATCTTGCCAAGTATTTTGAAGCTTTTCGCCGTCTAAAACTTTGTGACGTGGATAGACGAGGATGTCGTGGTTAGACGTAATACTCTCCACGTTCTTCCATTTATGTAGTCCTTCCAGATTGTCTTCGCCCATGATCAGCGTAAAATTCTGTCCGGGATGTTTTTCCCTTAAGTACGCTAATGTCTGTGCCGTATAATTTGGCTGGGGTAGGTAAAACTCTATGTCCGAAGCATGTATCCCTTTTTGCTGGTCAAGGGCAAGGTTGACTAAATGCAAACGTTCTCTATCTGGAAGCAGGTTGCTTTTCTGTTTAAACGGATTATGCGGGGTAACGACAAACCAAACCTCATCGAGGTCACTATAGTTTAATAAGTACTCTGCTAGGGCTAAATGTCCAATGTGGACTGGATTGAAACTCCCAAAGAAAAGGCCTGTATTCTTCATGGTTTGCTCAAGAATTCCGAAAGAATCTCTTCCGCTTGGAGCTGTGCTGTTTTCAAGTCATCGTTAATAATGATCGTATCAAACTCTACTGCGCGCTCCATTTCTAGTGTAGATTTCGCAAGGCGCTCCGCAATTTTTGCTTCATTGTCTGTTTTTCTATTTCGAAGACGCTGCGCCAGCACTTCGACACTTGGAACCTGAATAAATACGGCAAGAGCACGTTCTTTGAAGCGCTTTTTGAGGTTTATAGAGCCTTCCACGTCTATATCAAATATAACCGTCTTGCCCTCGTCCCAAAGTCGCTCAATTTCAGAAGCCAGCGTTCCATAATAGGTGTCTTTATAGACTTCTTCCCATTCTAAGAATTGATTGCTTTTAGCTCTTTGAAGAAAGTCAGAACTCGTTAAAAAATAGTACTCGCGACCTTCTTTTTCCTCACCTCTAGGTGGACGTGAAGTTGCTGATATACTGAAGCTCAGTTGAGGAAACCTTGGAATGAGGTACTGGACCAAAGTCGATTTTCCGGCACCGGAGGGCGCGGAGAAGATGACCATTTTTCCTGTTGTATTACCCATGTACTATCGCGGTATTTGCTCATCTCAAAGGTAGTTGAGTTGTAGGGAATGTTCCATATATTTAATTAAATTACCTAAGACTTCATATAATGAACGCCATAGAACTCTCCAGCCTGTCAAAATTTTATGGAAATCAATGCGGTATTGAGTCGGTATCATTTGCTGTAAAAAAAGGAGAGATTTTCGGGTTTATTGGACCAAATGGCGCAGGAAAATCTACGACAATCAGAACCCTCCTTGGCCTTTTAACGGCAACTAGTGGAAAGGCCGAGATCTTGGGAATGGACACCAGTAATGAGGGAGCAAGGATAAGAGAGAGGATAGGATACCTGCCTTCGGAGGTAGATTATTATAGCGAGATGTCTTCAAAGGAATTGCTGTTGTATCATGCTGCCATCTATAAAGTAGCGGATGCGGAGAAAAAAATTCAGGAATTGGCAACCTATTTTCAATTAGAATTAGACCGACCCATTGACGACTTGAGTTACGGCAATAAAAAAAAATGTGCAATTATTCAATCTGTTCTTCATGATCCTGAAGTTTTGATTCTAGACGAACCTACTGGAGGATTGGATCCACTCATGCAAAACAGATTTTTTGAACTCTTAGAACGACAGAACAAAAAAGGGGTGACGATATTTTTCAGCTCGCATGTTTTATCAGAGATTCAGCGAATGTGTGACAGAGCAGCCATTATTAGAGACGGGAAGATCACAGCAGTGGAAGACATCAGTACTTTGCTGTCGAAGCAGATGAAGATGGTGCGCTTAGTGACTACTTCTGTGAACAATATTGTTTTGCCTGTGGGCGCTCTAAATCACCATCAAAGTGGTCAAAAACATACGTTTGATTATGTAGGTCCCACTCAAGACCTTGTTATATGGCTGAGTAGTCAGTCCATTATAGACGTTACTCTTTCTGAGCCTGATCTAGAGCGGATATTCATGAACTATTACCAGAGCTAAGCTATGAACAGTGTAATATTTAAGAAAGAACTCAAGCGCAATAGAAAAAACACGGCAATTTGGACGGCTATTGTTGTTGTCTTTACCGCGTTGATCCTGTCCATTTTTCCAAGTTTTTCAGAAATGGGTGAAGAGATGGCTAAACTGATGTCTAGTTTGCCTGAGGAGTATGCGAAGGCTCTTGGCATGGATGAAGAAACATGGAGCAGTATCATTGGGTATTACGGAACCTACTATGGGATTTACATTATCCTTTTAATAGGCATATTCACGGCGTCCACTGGTGCAACCATTATTGGTAAGGAAGAACGTGATGGAACAGCAGAATTTTTGCTGACCCGCCCTATTTCGAGAGGATCTATTGTCTGGACCAAGCTAATGGCGCTAGGTACGCTGTTTATAATCATTTATGGTATTCAGACCCTTTCGGCAGTGATTGGCTTATTGATTTTTGGGGAAGACGTGAATTGGCCAGTGTTTACTACAATGCATGTCCATGGCTTTTTCTTGGTGGGCTTTTTTACTGCCTCAGGCGTCTTGATGTCTAGCTTCTTGTCGTCAAAATTGAATTACATGGGTCCCGTTGTAGGTCTCATTTTCGGCGGCTATTTCCTCAATGCGATATCTATGGCAGTGGAAAAAGTCTCTTGGTTGGGATATTTCTCCCCCTACCATTACTTAAATCTAACGGCCAAAAACGGAGTATTGGAATTGAACTTGATTACTTGTTTAGGCGCATCTGTTGTTGTAGCGGTCTTTTTGTGGATTTCCAACAAAAGATACCTTTCAAGGGATATTGTGGGTTAGAGGGTGTTTCCGACCTGTTCTTTGATCTTTTCTAACTCGTCCTTCATTTGTACCACGTGTTGCTGCATGGGAGCGTAATTACTCTTCGAACCTAACGTATTGATTTCGCGTCCCATTTCTTGCGCTATGAAGCCTAGTTTTTTACCGCTAATCTCTTCCGACATCGTCTCTCGGAAGTACTTAAGGTGGTTTATTAACCGCACTTTTTCTTCGTTGATGTCTAGTTTTTCTATGTAAAAAATGACCTCTTGTTCGTAGCGATTGTTGTCTACTTCCATTCCCTCTAGACCTTTGAGTAGGCGTTCTCGAACCGCCTCTAGACGTGCCTTTTCATGAGGAGCAATTCCTTCTAAAGCAGATTCAATTGCAACGAGACGTTCTTCATAATCTGCTGAAATAGAAGCACCTTCTTGTATGCGAAACTCTTGAAGCCGACCTATAGCTTCCATCAGTAAGCCTTTTAGAAAACCCCACTCGTCTCCAGTAAGTTCATCGCGACCAGCGCTCATGACATCTGGCATACGCATGACCGTTGCAACGAGATCTCCCTTGGTATCTGCTTCGCGTTCTAGAGCAGTTAGCTGCGATAGGTAGGCTTTGGCAAGATCCATGTTAATACTTGCGGCACTTTCGATACCGGTAACTTCAGCGTAGATATTGATATCGACTTTGCCACGCTTGAGCTCTGTGCCAACTATTTTACGTATGTCCAATTCCTTTTCACGAAATAAGGAGGCAATGCGCGCATTGAGGTCTAGGCCTTTGCTATTTAAACTTCTTATTTCTACGGTGATTTTCTTTCCGGAAATTTGGCCAATGGCTTTTCCGAAACCGGTCATACTATGAATCATGAGCTGCGCTATTTGTTTCAAAGGTAGGAAAAGACTGCACAGGAAGTGAGGGTGGGGGACAGCAACAATTAAACGGCGATTTTACGACGGTAAAAACTGACAAAATAAACACCAGAGAAAATGGCAATGCCTCCGATGAGCATATGAATATTCCATGATTCGCCTCCATAGTAAAGACTCAACAGACTAGCGAACAGCGGTTGCAAATAGATATAGGCACCTACGGTTGAGGGATGCAACGTCTTTAATGCGATAATATTTCCAAGGTAAGTAAGGAAGGTAGTTCCAATTATCACAAAGACTACAGCCCAAACAATAGAGCTGTCCCATAGTGACCAATCGATCTCTAACAACTGAGGTCCTCCAAAAGGAAGCACAAAGAGTACCCCAAAAGTGAACACCCACCTGATAACAAACAAGGCGTTGTATTTGGACATGAGAGGCTTGATTAATACCAAGTACACAGCGTAACTACTTGCGTTAATGAGCACGAAAAAGTTCCCCTTGGCAACATCACTTTCAAAGAGTCCGCTAAGGTCAAATCCAGCACCTGAAAAAATCAGCCAAAACGCCCCCAATGCCCCTAGTAGAATCCCCAATATCTTAGGCATTGTAATACGTTCTTTTACCAATATTGCGCCAGCAACGAGCACTGCAATTGGTCCGCTTACCATCATGATTGAGGCATTTACTGGTGTTGTCATTTTTAGTCCTTCGAAAAAGAAGAGCATGTTAGTTGTGACCCCAAAGGCTGCGCAGGTGGCCAGAAGTAATCGGTCTTTGACAGGGATGCTGAGGAATCTATCTTTTCCAGAGAATGGACTCAAAGACCAAAAGAGCAGTGCCGCTCCGGTAACTCGAAATTGAATAAACGCTCTCGGGGGCACGGCACCTGTCATTGCGCCCTTGGCAATAAGAAAAGATGACCCGTAAATAATGGCGACTCCCAAAAGGGCAAAGTGTGCTATGAATAATGCGCGCGAAGAGCTCATTTAGTGGCTAAGAAAGTACGTGCAGCGTCTACGACTTTTGTACTATTTCCAATGAAGATTTGGTCTTCAAAAACTAGAACAGGACGCTTTAAGAAGGTGTATTCACTAAGAATTAAACCACGGATGTCCTCCTCGCTTACGTTCCGTTCTTTCAATTTTAATTCTTTGTATTTGCGCGCACGTTTGCTAAAGAGTAACTCTGCGCTACCTGCCTGTGCAATCATAGCGTCCACTTGTGGAGGCGTCATAGGTACTGTTTTAATGTCCTGGAGTGATACCCCCTCTGTATTCCAAGAATTTAGAATGCGTTTACAGGTATCACATGTACTTAGGTAAAAGATGCGTTTCATGGAATGGGATTATTGTGCAAGCCAAGGGTATGGATCTTGAATATTAGCGTCTTTCCAAAGTCCAAACTGAACCATGGTTTTCCCTTCTTCATCCGTAAATGCTGTTCCGATAGGTTGCTTGAGGCTAATTGTGTCACCTGCCTTCACCTTCACCGAGACTAAGTTGCTGTAAACCGTGAAGTAGTTACCGTGTCGGATAAGCACCATAACGTTAGCACCTGGAATAGGGACTACGGAACTTACCTCTCCTTCAAAACAGGCACGAACCACGGCATTATCTTCTGTCGTAATTTCTATATGAGGATTGTCCACGATGATACCTTTTACTACGGGATGGGGATGTTTGCCGAATTTACCTGTTACAATACCCCGCTCAACTGGCCAAGGGAGTGCACCTTTATTAGAGGCAAAGTTATTCGCAAGTGCTCGTGCTTCAGGTGTCATTGCAAAAGCGGGTCCGTCATCTCTAACATCCATCCCTTTTGCTTTTCGTGCTTTGTCAATAAGCTGCGTAATAGCCTTACTTGAGGTTCGTGAGCTATAGTCTTTCCCTTTTATGAGTCCCAGTTCTTTGGCTTCTTTTTCTAGTGCATTTCGCTCGGCACGCTCTTTTGCTTTGCGCATTTCTTCCGCTATGATACGTTTGATTTGCTTTTCTAATTGCTGGGCCTCTCGCTGTTTCTTATTGATATCCTTTTTTAAGTCACTTTCTTTAGACTGAAGCGTCGCGACAGTGTTCTGTTGCTCTTGCGCATCAGTTAGCAATGCTATTTTCGCTTCTTTTTGAGCCTGTTGTACAGCAGTTTTTTCTATTTTCTTAGCGATGAGCATCTTTTTTTCACGTGCTAAGTTTTCTTGTGCCAGGTGAATTTGTCCAACTTGTTGTTCCCGGTAACGCGTCATGTCCTTGAAATACTGCAATCTTTTCGCTGCTTGAGCGAATGAATTGGAACTCAGAATGAACAACACTTGATCAGTAGGCTGTAAATTATGTTGCGCGAGCTGAATCAGTTTGGCGTAGTCTGACTTCAAAGAGTCTATCTGTATTTCAAGTGTTTTTATTTCGCGCTCTTTCACCGCGACTTCCCGATCAATTCCTCGAATTTGCCGCGACATATTCACGATCAATTTCTCTCGAGATTCTATTTTTTGATTTAGGGTTTGAAGCTCAGTGATACTGGCGTCTCTGTTGTTTTGTGTTTTCTTCAACAAGGTGTTGGCCAGGTCAATTTGATCTTGAAGCAGCACTTTTTGTCGCTGTAACTCCTCCTTCGTTTGCGCATTTAAGGCAATCGAGAAAATAAGGGCGATATAAAAGAGGAGCGCACGCACTAGATATTAAAAGGGGTGTTATAAGGTCCCTCAGTGCGAATTTCAGTGATTTCTATGAGTACACGGTATTCGGGTTTACTTTTCAGAGTAACCACCATTTCTGCAGGATATCCGGTTCTAACATCCACCTTTGTATAGTCGATGTTTACAACCTCATCCTTATCCTCTATAGTTACGTGCCGCATGCGTAAATCAGGATCAAGGGATACGGTTACCTTCCTTCCAAGAGAGAGAGAGTATTTAGTCACCCAGGTATCCGAAGCATTGTGAAAACGATATCTCATCGCTGTCTCGGTTCCAATAAGCTGGCCACGAAGTAGTTTGTTTAAATATTCAAAAGGGATGTCAATACCGGTAATGGTGGCAAGGTCGGCAGCGGAGCCTGTCCACTCCATTCCTAATAGCGTTGAGGTGAATGCAGCACTGTCTCTAATAACAATAGCTTTTCCAACCCGTAATCCGATCATGTCATCACTTATTGCCGCCCAGAGAATACTGTCTTGCTTAGAACGAATTTGCACGCGAAACCGTTGCTCTCCGTCAGGCGTATTTGCTGATATCTTAGTAAAAGCTTGTGTCCAACTAAACTTGTCTTCAACTATTATTTTACGAGAAGTTCCTTCACCAATGTTTTCTCTGCGCAAAGGTTTTTCAGGTGAAATGGTTCGGCCACAATTGGACAATAGAAAAGCTCCCCCCAAGAAAAGGAATAACTTCCAAAAGCGATATGTAGTACCAATTTTCAACGTTCGTTTTTACCTTCTATCTCATTTGCTCTAGAACGGTACAGGACCGATTGCTCCTTATTTCCCAGCGCTTTTTCAATGGCTGCGGCATGGCGAAAAATTACGGCGTCAGGCTTCGTGCGAAGCAGCTGTAAAGCTAAGCCCATTTTAGTCTGAGCTTCACTGAACCGATTCATTTTATACAAGACCCATGCCCAAGTGTCAAGAACAGTTGGGTCAAGTGCACTTTTATCATTGCTTTCCTCTACTAATTCAAGCGCATAGTGTAGTTTGACTCCTCGTTTCCCCAACTCCCAAGCGTAATTATTGAGGGTACCAGCATCACGATCGATGGACAGACTCAGCTCATAGTTTTTGATACCTTCCGAGACGCTGTCTAAGGCAAAATAAGAATGTGCTGCGAGGTCTAAGAGCCACTTTTTTGTGGAAGGAATTAGGCTCTTTTGAGCATGCTCAGCCGCTAACGGAGCACACCTTGCCCAGTCTTTCCACTGGTAGTAAGAAAAGATCACATACTGTTGAATTTCCTCTTCTTGAGTATAATGTTCTTGTAGGTCATCCAGTACCTCTATGGCCAGTTCCTTTAGGTCCGCCTCTTCTGCTATGGCCAACAGTTGCTGGTAAACTTCAATGGCGTCTAAACCTTTTTCAATAGCACTACGATACGACAGAGCGCTCGCCTCAAGATCCCCCTCAAAAAGAAACTTTTCAGCTTCTAATAAATCCCATGCACCCTCACTGCCGTGTAAAATCTTAGTGTATTCCCAAGAACGATTGACCATGGAGATCATGCTAGAATCTTTCTTTGACCCCTCCCATAAGCTAAGCAGAACAGGCGCTTTATCTTGAAGCGTAAGTCCTGGGTAGCGCAATGCCTTTTCTAAATAAATAATACTGCCTTCTAAATCCCCTTTTGACTGAAGTACTCGTGCCATTTCCATCGCAATTGGTGCGTTTTCAGGAAATTTGGATACGGCGCGCTTCAGCACCTTTATTGCTTTTTTGGATTGCCCGTTTCCGTCATAGAATTGCCCTAACAGTCCTAGATATTCTACGCGTTGCGGCTGTGTCTCCGATGCAAGTCGTAGCACTTTTTCTGCACCTTTTATATCATTCGCCTGCAGGTATAAGCCCATTTTTTGTTTTACCGTTTCGGGTGTCATTCCAAAAAGATTCTCTAAGCTTTCAAGAATTGAAATGGCCTCTTCTGTGAGGCCAGCGGCGCGGGCGCTTTGAAGGGACTCTTGCAGATATTCCAA
>CAJJCK010000079.1 GCA_905182675.1 uncultured Cryomorphaceae bacterium
ATGGAAAAAGATGGGTGATTTTTAAATTGCCTGAATGCGCTTTAGCTAAAAGAGGACGAGCTGCACCAAACCTAAATACCTGACGTCGAAACTGACCGATTGATGTTCTTCTTTTGTGGTAAACAAAAGCGGACTCAATGAAAGCACTATGGGCTCCACGGGCAATAAGCCGTATACTTAACTCAACATCCTCACCACAGATGAAATTCTCATCATACCCACCTACACTTTTGAATAATTCCGATTGTATACCCATATTGAAACCACGCGGATGGTAAGCCGTGAGCGAACTTTTTCCTCCTCGTATTCCTCCTGTAGTCAAAAAAGATGTCATCGAGAAACTGATCGCTTTTTGCAGGTCAGTAAAATCCTGAGAAGCAGCATCAGGTCCTCCAAACAGGTTTACATCCTTGTGGTTGTCTAAAAAGCTTTCTATAGATTTTAAATAACCGCTGGGAATAATACAATCTGAATCTAAAAAGATAAAGAATTCAGCCGTAGCTAGATTTGCGGCTCTATTGCGCGCATCTGAAACAGGTAAAAATTCCTCGTAGTAAATTTCTAAAGGTAATTTTGATAAAAAGGGTGCTAATAACGGCCTTAACTCATCTCCTGGTGTACCGTCTCCTAAAATAACCTCGAATTTCTCTTGTGGATAATCTAATTCTACCAGGCTTTGCAAGAATTCAGTGACCTCCTCAGGTCTTTTGAAAGTAGGGGAAATCAGAGCAAACTTGGGATTTGACATTAGTCTAAACCAATTTTAGCATCAACTGTATAATCATGCTTTTTTGTACTTACACGTAATAACAATTCTGCCATAAAACCAACAGCGAAAAGCTGAACGCCTAAAATAGTTAAGGTCAAGAGAATATAAAACAGTGGGTTTTCGGTGATCAGCCCAACCTCCATACCCTGACTTAGCGAATACAATTTAAAACCTCCTAAGTAAGCGAGCAAGGCTACTGACAGCAAAAACATCAATGAACCCGCGGCACCGAA
This sequence comes from uncultured Cryomorphaceae bacterium, assembly GCA_905182675.1. Lineage (GTDB taxonomy): Bacteria > Bacteroidota > Bacteroidia > Flavobacteriales > Schleiferiaceae > UBA10364. Next base: position 1,003 of record CAJJCK010000079.1, read on the forward strand.
AAAGTGCATGGGCCTTCTCCCGAACTTGCCCATGACTGCTAGAGTACCAAGGTCAAGAAAACCGTTAACGAATCTGTCTAAACCAAATTTCGTTGTGCCGTATTTGCGAGCCTGGTGCTGAACAACCTTCTCTCCAATCCTATCAAAACCCTTGTTTTTAGCCAGGAATGGAATATACCGGTGCATCTCACCATAAATTTCCACATTCTGAACCACCTCTAACCGATAGGCCTTCAAACCACAGTTAAAGTCATTTAATTTTATCTTAGAAATCCTACGCGTTGCAGCGTTGAATAACTTTGTCGGTAAAGTTTTTGTGATGGGATCGTATCGCTTTTGCTTCCAACCAGAAACTAAATCATAATGATCCTCTAGGATCATTCTCCTTAATTCAGGTAATTCCTCTGGACTGTCCTGCAAGTCGGCATCCATAGTTACGACCACTTCGCCCGTACAAGCCTTGAAACCTTGATTTAAACCAGCGCTTTTGCCCTGGTTCTTCCGGAATGAAATGGCCTTAACATGAGGATTTCGTTGACGCAAACCTTCTATAACGGACCAGCTGTTATCCGTAGAGCCATCATTAACGAAGATGATCTCGTAGCTGTAGGACTCGCGCTCCATCACTCGTGCAATCCAATCCGTTAATTCCGGAAGGCTTTCCTCCTCATTAAAAAGAGGTATGACTATACTTAGGTCGAGTTTAAACATCAATATTTAATTCTTAAACGAATTCGTCAGGGTTGTTTTTTTTCATTGCAGCAGCAACGATTAAACCAACCACAGCATTAAACATGATACTAAAAGCAGCACTTTTAAGCTGGCCCAAAATACCAAAAGGCTCACTGCCCTGTACTTTGTCTATAATTTCAGTTATCTGGTCATCAGACATTCCGCTACCTTCGAGTTTATCTAAGGTTGTATCAATAATCAGCTCCATAATTTCTGATGCAAATTCAGGATCAACTACTCCAAATAAAAGTATGGTAAAACCACTGCCGATCGCGGTCGCAACTACCCCGCTTATAATGTAAGTGCTAAAAACATCTTTAAAGGTGGCATATCCACCTTGACTTTGTTTGACTTTAGAAATGGCAAAAACGTAAATTCCTATACCGATGAAGAAAATCAATATCCCCGGACCAGCCATGGTAAAAATTGTTTTATCAATGATATAGGCATAAAGTATGTACAATACGTTCAAGGCACCAAAGATGCTTCCGTATTTAATGGCGATATTTTTAATAGTCGGGTTCATTGTATTCAATTTAGGTTTCCACAAATATAATTGAACATAATGATTAAATTTCATGAAATATGTTGCTATCTCAGATTCGAAGGCCTTAACTTTGCAGTGGGCAAGTCTCACACAACCAGCTCCTGATGAATCCCCCAGGGTGGGAACGCAGCAAGGGTAATTAGTCGTAGCGGTGTGATGT
>CAJJCK010000080.1 GCA_905182675.1 uncultured Cryomorphaceae bacterium
TAACCTCTTACATAGAGCAACCAAACACCAAGCCTGCAGCAACTACTATTGAGGAATTAGAGAAAAAATATACCAGAGCCTCACAAGTTTCATTGGCAAACTACAGCTTTAATATGGGCGCTTCTAACGACAATTTGGAAGAGCTTAAAAAGGTAAGTAAACGCAACGTTGCTGGGATTAAGATATTCATGGGCTCCTCCACAGGAAACATGCTTGTTGACCAGCAAAAAACCCTAGAAGGGATTTTCCAATTAGATCATCAGCTGATCACACATTGTGAGGATGAGGCCACTATAACGGCGAATTTGGAATTAGCAATAGCGGAGTATGGAGATCATATTCCAATGAGCATGCACCCCAAGATTCGTAGTGAACAGGCGTGTTTCCTTAGCTCATCAACGGCCATAAGCCTTGCTAAAAAGTACAACAGTAGGTTACATGTATTTCATATTTCAACGGCCTTAGAGACCTCACTATTCTCGAACAAAAAGCCGTTATCTGAAAAGAGAATTACCTCGGAAGTTTGTATTCACCATTTATGGTTTGACGACAGTCAATACGATGAAAAAGGAAGTTTGATCAAATGGAATCCGGCGGTAAAGACAGCAGCTGATCGTGAGGGTTTATGGAAAGCACTGTTGGATGATCGTATTGACGTTATCGCAACGGACCATGCGCCGCACACCATAAAAGAGAAATCCGGAAACTATCTTAACGCTCCTTCTGGTGGGCCCATGGTTCAGCATGCGTTGCCTGCGATGATGCAGAAAGTATATGACGGAACCATCTCGATCGAAAAGGTTGTGGAGAAAATGTGTCACAATCCTGCCATTCTTTTTAAAATGGAAGAACGTGGATTTCTTCGGGAAGGCTTCCACGCAGATTTAGTTCTGGTAGAGCCTAACCGGCCTTGGAGTGTGACAAAGGACAATATCTTGTACAAGAGTGGTTGGTCGCCATTTGAAGGGACGCATTTTAAAAGTAAAGTGACCCATACTTTTGTAGGTGGTCATCTTGCCTTTAAGGAAGGAGATTTTGATGATAGCAAACTGGGTGAGCGCTTGATATTTAATAGGGACTAAATGAACAAGACACTGGGACTTATTGCGTTGATCGTCATGCTGTTTATTCAGTGCGGTAAAAAGGTGCAAATGGTTCCCGAAGAAGTCCTCTCGTTTGATCGAATGATTCCTCTGCTGGTTGATGTACATCTCATTGAAGGAGCTAGAAATGGATCTTTAATTCTAGGCGACACGAACGATATTGAGGATTATTATGCAAAGGTTTATCAAAAGCATGGAATCACTGAGGGTCAGTTTAAGAAAAGTTTTAAATTTTATAGTTCTTATCCTGAACTGTTCATTCCCATTTATGAAAAAGTCCTAGATTCATTGAAGATAGATGGTTCCATTTTGACCAAAAACGGCGTTGAACTTAAGTTTGATAAATGAAAACAATCGCAGCTGTTGCATTCTTTTTCTGTAGCTTCTTGTCCTTACAAGCACAAGAGAAATGTAGCCTATTGATCTCCGCATCTAATGCTTCTACCTATCCTGCGCGACTTGCTTATGAGGTTATTGATGATCGTGGAAAATCACTAAAAGTGGGGTATGTTGAGCTCAAGTCTTCACAGCAGAAAGTGAGTATCACCCTTGAGCTTACTCCGGTGTTTGGCGTTCAAGTCTATGAAGATGCCAACCGAAACAGTAAAATGGATCGAGGCATATTCACACAGCCAAAGGAGAGGTATGCTTTTAGTAATGGCGCCTGGACAACATTGGGGAAACCAGACATCAAAGAAATGCTGGTGAAAAAAACGGGTACTTCAACGCACGTTCATTTCCAATTGAAATCAGTCACAGATTTCTAGAGTGCTTCAAGAAACCCCAGTACTTCTGCGGAAAAAGAATCTTTTGCTTCAGCGTGTACCCAATGTCCTGCGCCGGGTATTGTAATAATATCTGCCTGTGGAAAATGTTCGTATATAGAGTCATGATCCTCTTGCAGGATGTAGCCACTTTTTCCACCACCAATGAATAAGCTTGGTCCGGTATAATAGCCATAATCAAGTGCTACTCCAATTTCATCTAAATTCATCTCGAGCGTATTTAGATCAAAACGCCAAGCCAATTCTTCACGCGATTTCCAGTATAAACTCTTCATGAAAAACTGAATAATACCAGGATTATCGAGCTGTTCACGGAGTTTTGCTTCAATTACTTTTCTTGATTTATCCTTATCGAAATCAACACTTTTCATGGCGTTGATATATTCTTGGTGATGAACGGGATAAGCCTTAGGAGCGATGTCGACGACGATCATAGCGTCAATTAAGCTTGGTAAACGCACGGCAAAATTCATCACGGTCTTTCCACCCATACTGTGTCCTAGGAGAACGACGTTTTTTAGATTGTGACGCTTGATATAATGTTCTAAATCGATCGACATCTCATCATAACTGTGCCCTATGGTATGAGGGGACCTGCCGTGATTTCGCTGATCAACGGCATGGACTTGCCATCCATGTTGAGTAAATATTTTGGCGTGTGTAGCCCAGTTGTCGCTCATGCCAAAAAGCCCGTGAAGTATAATAAGGGGACGCCCTTCGCCATAAATTTTAGAGAACAACTCAATTACTTCCATGCATTTGGATTTAAACAGTTGAGATATTGTTGAATGGTATTATGAAGGCCAAGGTATAAGGCATCAGCAATCAGCGCATGACCTATGCTTACTTCATCTAGTAATCCATAAAGCTCTTTGCTGAAATAACTGAGGTTAACTAGGTTTAAATCGTGCCCAGCATTGACCCCTAAACCAATTTTACGTGCATGTGTTGCACTCTCTAAATAGGGACGGACAGCCGCTTCGCGATCTACAGAGTAGCCCAAGGCATAAGATTCTGTATACAGTTCTATTCGGTCGCTCCCTGCCGTTTTCGCAGCATCAATAAGTTTAAGATCGGTTCCTATGAAAACAGAAGTGCGGATGCCGGCATCTTTAAAAGTCTTAATCACATCTCTTAACATAGATTGATGTTTTATCGTGTCCCATCCTGCATTAGAGGTTAGAACTCCCGGTGGATCAGGTACAAGTGTGACCTGTGCGGGCTTGTTATCTAACACTAATGCTATGAATTCTTTATTGGGATAACCTTCAATATTAAATTCAGTAGTTATTCCAGGTGCCAGCTCAATCACATCACTGTAGCGTATATGGCGCTGATCGGGACGTGGATGAACAGTAATTCCCTGGGCTCCAAAGCGCTCACAATCTTGAGCTACTTTTAGAACGTTAGGAACATCGCCGCCTCTTGCATTGCGAAGGGTTGCAATTTTATTGATGTTGACGCTAAGTTTTGTGTGATCTTTCATAACTACAAAGCTAAAGAAAAGGGCTATGTTTGTTGAAGAATGATGCAAGAATTGGTACACATAGAACCTATTAATGCCCTTACTACAAATTCAATGATTGTAGAGGCCCTTGATTGCATGGAGGAACACAAGATAAGTGACCTTCCTGTCGTGGATGAGAGGAACAAATATCTTGGTATGGTTAGTGAAGATGCACTGCTTAATGCTGGCGACGATAAAGGTACCGTTCAAACCGCCTTAAACCTCTCGTACTCTCCGTATGTCTTATCTGGGTCCCATCCGTTTGAGGTACTGGCTGTTGCTGCGCAATATAGATTATCAGTGGTGCCAGTACTTGACCATGAGGGCGGATATGTATCTTGCTATATGTTAAGCGATATCGTAGAATTATTTCGAGATACTCCGACGCTCAACCAGCCTGGAGCCATTCTTGTGCTAAACATCGAGGAATCGCAATACTCTATGGTCACCATAAGCACTGTGGTAGAGCAAAACGACGCAAAATTATTAGGTCTTTGGATGATTTCACCTGACCACTCGGGGGAAGTCAAATTCATATTGAAGCTCAACGTCCAGCACAGCAGTAGGATTGTGTCATCTCTGCAGCGTTATGGATATACCATTGACACGGTCCATGGAGACTCTAGTTTCGAGCTAGACTATCAGCATAGATACAGTCATTTAATGAACTATTTGAAGTACTAATGAGAATAGCACTCTTTGGCCGAAGCCCTAAAATTCAAGACTTGCCATACGTTGAAATCGTATTGGAAAAGCTTCATGAAGAAGGTGTGGCTGTGGGGCTGTATGCCCCGTTAAAAGAGTCTTGCGAGCAAATTCGAGATGAGGAATTTGAAGAGTTGGCCTTCTCGATTTATCATAATGAGGAAGAATTAGAAGCCTTTGATCCAGATTTTCTGATCTCTTTAGGGGGCGACGGAACCATTTTAGAGGCGACCGTTTTGATTCAAAGTAAAGACATTCCAATTCTAGGAATTAATATGGGAAGGTTGGGATTCTTAGCCAACGTAGCAAAGAGTAATATTGAAACCTCCATAGATGCTCTTTTTAGTGGCCGATTCCAGCTAGATTTCAGATCACTTCTTCAGGCGAGAACATCTACAAACAGAGTGATGAAACCTAATTTTGCGCTCAATGAAATCACAATAGCACGAAAAGAAACCACAAGTATGATCACCGTTCATACTTATTTAAACGGGAGTTATCTTAATAGTTATTGGGCAGATGGTTTAATCATTAGTACGCCTACCGGTTCAACAGGCTATAGCTTGAGTTGTGGTGGACCGATTATTATGCCAAATAGCGAGAATTTTGTTTTAACACCGATCGCACCACATAATTTAACCATGCGTCCATTCGTTATTTCTGATAATAACACACTACGCTTGAAAATCGAAAGTAGAGAACATGAATTTTTAGCATCCCTGGACAGTCGAATGCACAGCTTTGACTCAGAGACTGAGCTGCTTATTCAAAAAGCAGATTTCCGTATTGCATTGGTTCAAACGGAACTACAGGATTTTGCCTCTACGCTGCGAAATAAATTAAGCTGGGGTCGTGACTACAGAAACTAAATGAAAAAAGCGTGTGCATCTATACTGATCCTTTTAACTGGAACGCTTTCTGTCCAAGCCCAATTCTATGAGTTGGGTTTTGGTGGTGCGGGTAGTGTTTTTCATGGAGATGTGGGTGCTGTTGGAACAAAGGCGCAGGGTCTCTATGGGTTTTTACCTAATCAGCCGTTGGGTGTAATTACGTTACGTCGTCAATTTGATTGGCACTGGAGCACCCGCTTGAATTATACTCGAGGCTATGTCGGAGCGGCAGATGCTTGGGCAAAAGATGACTTTAAGCTTGCACGTGATATTGCTGTTCGTACAGAGATAAATGAGCTCAGTTTTATGACGGAATTTAATTTCTGGCCTTATGGAACTGGTACAAAATATGCCCAAAGTTTTTATGTTTTCTCGGGTATCGGTATCACAGGATACAACCCTCAAGGTGAATTTAACCAGGAGTGGATTGACTTACGGCCCTTAGGAACGGAAGGGCAACAAACAGAACTAAAGAATGAGCTGTTCTACGGTAACTCCACCATTACCATTCCTTTTGGTATTGGATTTCGCAAGAGTCTCGCAAGAGACTGGAGCTTGAGTACAGAGTTGGGATGGCGCCGTTATGGATCTGACTACATGGACGATACCTCTGGTGACTATGTGGATGCTGCCCAACTCGCTGATCTTAGAAATGAGACCTCTGCATACTTCTCTAACCCAGGAAATGTAAACTATAGCTCCGGTCTTGCGAGAGGTAATGTAAATACAAGGGATTGGTCTATTTTTGCTGGCATAACTATTTTTTATAACCTAAGTCCTCGTGATGAACGCTGCAGTGGATTCTAAAGTGTACAAAGAAAACCGTCTTAAGGCGGGTCTGCTTCCAGATAACATGCCCGAGCATATTGCGGTTATCATGGATGGTAATGGACGATGGGCCAAGAAACAAGGTTTTTTGACCAGAATTAAAGGGCATGAAGTAGGTGTAGACGCACTTCGTAAGGTAACTACGGCCTCGGCAGAATTGGGTTTAAATTACCTTACCGTTTATGCCTTTTCGACAGAAAACTGGAACAGACCTAAAACAGAGGTTGACGCGTTGATGAATATTTTAATGGGTGCCCTTGAGAAGGAATTACCTATTCTGTTGGCAAATAATGTCAAATTAAAGACGATTGGAAACATACATGCGTTGCCGTCAAAAGCAAATAAAAAGTTAATGTCTGTAATGGATGCTACATCCGGGAATGATGGGTTAACTTTGACACTAGCATTGAGTTACGGTTCACAAGATGAGTTGGTTCAGGCGTTTCGTAAAGTAGCTGCTGAAGTAGCCGCGGGAACACTGAAACCAGAAGAAATATCAGAAGATCATATTGAGCGCAACCTGTTTACAGCGGGCATGCCCAATCCTGATTTATTGATACGTACTTCCGGAGAGCAACGTATAAGTAATTACTTGTTGTGGCAACTCGCCTATGCGGAGTTTTACTTTACTCCTGTATTGTGGCCTGATTTTGATGCTGATGGGTTATATGAGGCTATAGCTATGTTCCAAAAACGCGAACGTCGCTTTGGTCAAACCTCTGAACAGCTAACCGCTAAATAAGAACATGAAGAATATATTTTGGGCTTTTGTATTGGCCTTTTTCTCTTTTGAATCAAGTGCACAGATATCAACTACAGGTGATTTCAATCTGATTCCAGGAATAGATTACGAAGTAGCAGGAATAACAGTTTCTGGTGGCAAAGATTTAGATCCTAATGTTGTGATTATGTTGACCAACCTTCGTGTTGGAGATAATATTCAGTTTCCAGATCCTAAAATTTCTGATGCCATCAGGACGTTATGGCGCCAGCAGCTTTTTGAAGACATCACTTTTAAAGTAGTCAGTAAATCAGGTAAGAAAGTGTACCTAGATATACAGCTGAAAGAACTCCCTAAAATGAGTAAGTACTACATCACTGGGGTCAAGAAAGTCTGGAAAGACGATATCCGTGAAGACCTTGAACTCAGGGCAGGAAAAGTCGTTAATGACAATCTTATTGTGATGAGCAGTAATAAAATTCAAAAATATTTCAAGGAAAAAGGTTATCTAAATGCCACTGTAGAAGTCATACAACAAGCTGATACAGCCTTTAACAATGCGGTAATTCTAGGATTTAAGATCGCTACAGGGGAGCGAGTTAAAATTGGGCAAATTGCCTTTTCAGGAAACACAGCTGTGAGTGATAAGGTGCTTTTCCGGGCGATGAAAAACACGAAAGTCAAAGGAAAATCTATTTTAAAGGTTTCAAAACTTAAGAACAAGGAATACAAGGATGATCTTAAGGCGGTGGTGGCCAAGTATAATTCATTGGGTTACCGCGATGCTAGAATTGTCCAGGACACCTCATACAGTGTTAGTAGTGAATTGATCAACATTGATATTTCATTAGAGGAGGGTAAAAAGTATTATTTCGGCGATATCACTTTTATTGGAAACACGAAGTATGAAACGGTTCTATTGACTAGTATTCTGCGTATTAACAGGGGCGACATTTATGATTCGCAACTTTTGAATGAGCGGGTAAGCTTTGATCAAAACGGAAATGATGTTGCTTCAGTTTATTTGAATAATGGTTATTTGTTTTCTCAAGTAATCCCTATTGAAAAGAGTGTGAGTAATGACACTATTGACATTGAAATTCGTATCCAGGAAGGGCGTCAAGCGACCATTAGAAAGGTAAGTATCAGTGGTAACGAACGTACGAATGACCATGTGATTTATCGTGAGGTTCGTACCAAGCCAGGAGACCTATTCTCTAAGGCAATGATTCAACGTACCATTCGCGAATTGTCACAGTTGGGCTATTTTGATCAAACTCAAATTGGGGTAAACCCAGTGCCTGATCCTCAAACTGGAACGGTTGATTTAGAGTATACGGTTGCGGAAAAATCCACATCTCAACTTGAATTGCAAGGTGGGTGGGGAGCTGGTCGCGTTGTAGGAACATTGGGATTAAATTTCAATAATTTCTCTGCACGTAACATTGGTAACAAGCGCTCTTGGCAACCATTGCCAACAGGTGATGGACAGACCATTAGCCTTCGTGCACAGTCTAATGGACTTTATTTTCAGAGCTACAACGCCTCGTTTACAGAGCC
>CAJJCK010000081.1 GCA_905182675.1 uncultured Cryomorphaceae bacterium
TTGTGGATTCATCACAGATTACAGCTGCTGGCACAGCCCCGGACTAAAACCGGGTTCCTTTTTATGGTTTGTTTCTACAAACCAACCTTCAAAGGCAAATATAGATTAACTCAAGCCATCAAAAACAGTCAATGCGCTATTAAACGCATTTTCGATAGATAGAGGATTCAGTACATGTTTATAGTTAGATTCTTCTATTGCAGACAATACCTTTTCTGTGGGCATATTCCCGATCATGGCATCAGATGCAAATGGACACCCTCCATAACCCCTTAATGCGGTATCTATTCGTCTACATCCAGCATCCATTGCAGTTCTGGCCTTATCAGCAGCCTCCTCGTAGGTACTGTGAAGATGTGCACCCCAAGGAACATTAGCATGCGCAGTCATTAACTTACAAAGTTCTTTTATCGAGGCTTTATTACCATGTCCAGTGGTGTCGCTTAAGGACACTAGGTCTGCACCGCATTGTTCCGCCTGGTACAAGCGCTCTAAAACCATATCCGTGTGATAACTTTCCTGATAAGGGTTTCCAAAAGCCATGCTTAAATACACCACCAATTCTACTTGATGAGAGTCAGCCAGGTCTTTGACGCGTTTGAGATCTTCGATTGCTCTGAAGATGTTTTTTCGAGAGTTTCTATGTTGAAACTCTTCGCTTACGCTAAAAGGATAACCCCAGGAATCTATGAAGTCAAAATCAGTCGCACGTTTAGCACCACCCTCACTTGCTATGACACTTAATAACTGAGTATCAGATTGAGATCTCGACTCTCTTAACGCAGTAAAGAGCTCCTTAGCATCTGCCATTTGAGGCATAGCTCTAGGGCTTACGAAGCTTCCCGCATCAACGGTGTGAAAGCCACAGCTCATTAATGATTGTATATGCTTCACCTTTTCTTTGGTGGGAACAAATTTGTGTAATCCTTGCCAAGCATCACGGGGACACTCCACAATAGAGATAGTGGTCATTATATAGGTTGGTGTAGGTTCTTACCGTGAATTTACAAAGAACGTAGCATTCTACGTACCATTCCGGGACCTTCATATAAGAAACCTGTCCACACCTGTACCAAGTCTGCACCAGCGTCAATTTTCTCTTGTGCATCATCACCCGTAAAAATTCCTCCTACCGCAATAATGGCGACCTTAGGATTCAAGTGTTGGCGTAAATATTTGACGACTTCTGTACTTCGACTGGCTAAAACTTTACCGCTTAGTCCACCTGCGCCTATCGCTTTTACTAGAGAAGCCTCTGTCTGCAAGCCATCTCTGGAAATCGTCGTATTCGTGGCCACGACACCACTCAACTGAAGTTCATTTATGATCTCTATAATATCGTCAAGCTGCCCTGTTGTAAGATCTGGTGCGATTTTCAATAATAGCGGCTTTGCACCCAGCGCATTGTTTTTTGCTTGAACAGCTTTTAGCAGCTGTTTCAACGGCTCTTTCTCTTGCAACTCTCTAAGATTAGGTGTGTTAGGAGAGCTTACATTAACTACAAAATAATCTACTACATCATGCAGGGATTCTACACCTAGCAGGTAATCCGAAACGGCTTGGTCGTTTGGGGTGATCTTGTTTTTACCAATGTTTCCACCAATAATTAAATCTGTACTTTTTTTTCCTAGTCGTACAACCGCTTGGTCGAGTCCGCCATTATTAAAACCCATTCTGTTAATGACTGATTCATCCTTAACTAACCTAAATAATCGAGGCTTTGGGTTTCCAAGTTGCGCTTTTGGTGTTAAGGTGCCTATCTCAATAAAACCAAAACCGAATGCAGCCAATTCATTGTAAAGCTTAGCATCCTTATCAAACCCAGCGGCAAGTCCTATTGGGTTTTTAAACTTTAAGCCCATCACGGTTTTTTCTTTACCCTTAGGTGAACCAAACAAACCATTTACCAGCGTTTGAACCCCAGGGATTTTAAAACCGATTTTGATCGCTTTGAAGGTGACATGATGCGCCTGTTCAGCATTCATTAGAAAGAGTAATGGTCGAATGAAGCTTTTGTACATGCTTGAATTATTTTAATCGAGCCAAATCTCTCTTGGCATCTTTATCCTTTAATGACTGACGTTTGTCATAATTTTTCTTTCCACGAGCCACCGCAATATTCATTTTAATCCAACCTTTTTCACTGATGTACATTTTTGTTGGAACAATGGTAACCCCCTGGTCAATAAGTGATTTTGATATCTTTTCGATTTCTCTTTTCGAAAGAAGAAGCTTGCGCTCTCTGATTGGATCGTGGTTGTTTAAGTTGCCATGAGACCATTCTGAAATGTTCATGTTTTTGATATACAATTCACTATCCTTAATGTAGCAATATCCCTCAGCAATAGATGCTTTACCCATTCGTACAGATTTCACTTCAGTTCCTAATAACTGAATGCCCGCCGTATAGGTATCAAGCCATTCGTAGTCGAATTTGGCTCTTTTATTTTTGATTTCAACTGTTTTCACAATGCAAAGATAAGTTACTCACGGTCTTTTAACATCGGGACAAAGGCGGCATCTCCCAACACCTTTTGAACAAA
>CAJJCK010000082.1 GCA_905182675.1 uncultured Cryomorphaceae bacterium
AGTAGTCAGACAGCTCTTGGAGATACGAACCTATTCATGCTTCCAAGTATTGATGGATTAGCGATGGGTGATATGCAGGTGTTATTTAATGCTAGATCAGTAAGTACATCAGCAGCATATCTTTCAGACTTTGTGATTGGTACGGTAGATTCTACAGGTGATATATCTACGCTACATGTTGTAGATACTGTTACTGTAACAGGAACTACGTATGCAGATTACTCGTTAGATCTAACGGGTGTTCCAACTGACGCATCTCGCGTTGTGTTTATCGCTTATGGTGGAAATAACACTGGATATACTTACGGATATAACGGTGGTTATATTGATGAGATTACGGTACGTCAGGCACCACAGTGTCCAGAGGTATATGATGTAGTTGCTTCTGCAACTTCAGATACTTCAGCTACGATGTCATGGGGTGATAGCTCTGTGGTAGATGAGTATGTGATTGAGTGGGGGCCATCAGGCTTTACCCAAGCAACAGGTGCTCCTATGGATACGGTTATAGGTACGACATGGTCTAATATGAATTTACTTCCGGGTACTACATATGACGTTTATGTGTTGTCTGTATGTCAGGCAATGGGTGTAAACTCTCCATGGTACGGTCCAATAACAATCGACATGCCATGTTCGCCAACATCTATTCCTTTTGTTGACGGCTTTGAAACTGCACCAGCATACTCAGGAAATAATGCAAATCCAAACTTGCCTTCATGTTGGGCTTATGATGGAACAGGAGGAACATCCTATTCTATGAGTTACGGTTATGCATTCTATGCGTATTCAGGTAGCTACTCATTGTACAATTACATGTACTTGGGTGGAAATGACACGAATGTTGTTTCAACTCCGATGTTAGAAAACCTTGATCAAAGTGGCCATATGGTAACTTTCTATGCAAAAACGAACTCTTCGTCTTATCCAGGAAAGTTCAATGTTGTTATGACAGATGCTAATGGTAACTATGAGACTGCTCGTATTATTAAGGCTATTGACTTACAGGGAAGCACTACGCACCAAGAATACCAGGTATACTTGGATTCAAATGCTGTTCAGGCAGGAGATAAGCGTGTAGGTTTCATGATGTATTCTAAGGCAGCTTCGTATGACTACGTCTTCTTAGATAGCGTTACGGTGGATGTTATGCCATCATGTATTTCTTACGACCATGTAACTTCGAACATCACGTCGTCTTCGGCTGACATGTCTTGGAACTATACTGGTGCGAACTGTTTTAACATAGAGTACGGTCCGGCTGGCTTTATTCAAGGAACAGGTACTGGTGCATTAGCAGGTACATTAGATACGAACGTTACAGGTCCATATAGTGTGTCTGGTTTGAATCCAAATACTTCTTATGACTACTACTTAGAGAACTGTTGTAATCCAGGTGTATGGGAAGGTCCATTCACGTTCAATACAGAATGTACAGGTCCATTAGTGGCAGGTACTTACTCTGTTGGAGCAACGGGTGACTTTGCAACATTAGATAGTGTGTTAAGCACATTGAATGTTTGTGGTATCTCTGGTGCTGTAACCTTTGAGTTACAATCGGGATCATTCTATGCATCATCTCCAGTTGGAGCGATCAACGGTTCATCGGCAACGAGCACCGTTACCTTCAAGGGTAGTGCAACGACGAATGATACGATCAATGGCGGTATAGTTTTAGAGGGCGCATCTTATGTGAACTTAGAAGATCTATACATCCGTACGACATCAGGTCATACGATCCGTTTGAATGGAACGGACCATATTAATATTACCGGTAATGTTATTGAAGCACCGCAAACGAATTCGTCACAATCGAATCCAATTGTAGCTTCAGCGTCTTCTACTTCATACTCTAGTTTCACTGGAGGAGAGGAGTTTATTACGATCAGTAATAACACGATCACTGGTGGTTACTTCTCGATGACGTTCTACGGTAACTCAGGTACTCCGGGAGCACATCATGATATTGAGGTTTCAAATAATGATATCTCAGGATCATACTACTACGGATTGTACTTCTACTACGGTTTGAATATTGAGATTACTGACAATACGATCGGTGGGTTCACTAATACCTTTAACTATGCAGCATATACGTATCAAGTAGATGGTTGTAAGATTACAGGTAACCATGTAGAGAGTTACTACTCAATCTATGCGTACTACGTAAACACGACAACCGCAGCAGCGTTTGATAGTGAGATATCTAATAACATGATGTCAGGTGGTTACTACGGATTGAGAGTATACTATTGTAACAACCTTGATGTATACCACAACACGGCAGTAGGAAGCTACGCTGGTTTGTATGACTACTACAACGGTGCTACAGTAGATATCCGTAACAACATCTTCCAAGGTGGAACGTATGCGTTGTATGACTATAACTCATCTGCTGTTCAAGACTACAACTTGTATTACAGTACAGGTACTAGTTTAGCATACATCTACAACGGATCATTTAGTTACCCAACGGATCTAGCTACACTTATTGCAGCGGATACGACGAACAACCTGAGTTCAGTAGTTGGTGACCCAATCTTTGCAAGCGCAAGTGACTTGCACGTATATGGTCCATTAGCGAATGATGTAGGAGACAACACCACAGGTATCACAGTAGATATCGATGGTGATACGCGTCCTATGTCAGGTTCTACAGTTGTAGATATGGGAGCTGATGAATTTGATGTTGCTCAAGATGATGCTGCGTTAACCATGCTTTTAGGTCTTTCTGACGGTATGTGTGGTAGTGATAGTCTGATGATTAGTGTAGAGATCGGCAACTTCGGTCAGACTACAATAACTTCTATGACTGTTAGTGCTGATGTGTTAGGTCAAACTTTAACAGTTTCTCCAACTACATTGAGCATTCCATTCGGAGGCAAGGATACCATCATGCTGGGTTATGTAAGTAACTATGTAGGAGGTCCTATGTCAGTTGTTGCTTACACCACTTTAGCTAATGACTCTCGTCCAGGCAATGATACGTTGTCAACATCGATAGATATTTCAGATGCGCAGCAAGTTGTACCTGTAGCTCAAGATTTTGCTTGTGCTGGAGAAACAGTTTCACTGAGTATTGCACATCCTACAACAGGATCGTTCTTATGGACGAATATCCTAGGCGATACTGTTGGATATGTTGATGCAGATTCAACGCTAAGTTTGGTATTGACTCAGGATACTACGTTAACTCTTTCTGCGGAGTCAACAGGTTCTGAAATTCAAAATACATTTGGGATTGGAACAAGTGGAGGTAACTATAACTTCTTCGGAACGATTGGAGTTAAATTTACTGCTACACAACAGTTTATGTTAGATAGTGTGACTGTATATCCTAATGCAGCTGGTTCTACAACCATAAATATTACTGACCAGGTAACTGGATCTGTAGTTTGGACTGGATCTGTAGCGACTACTGCGACTGGTAATACTGCTGAAGAAGTATACATCGGTGCATTAATAGCTCCTGGTAGCTATAACATGTATGGTGCATCTTCTACAACAGGTGGATTATATAGAGAGTACGGTGTTACTGGATATCCATTTACCAATCCAACTGGAGAGGTTTCAGTGGATCAAGGTTCACTTAATAACTACCACTATTTCTTCTACAACTGGAAGGTTACTGTGGGCGGTTGTGAACGTGCTGATTCTACGATAACTATTCAGGTTCATCCAGATCCAGTAGCATCTATTACAGTAGATTCTGCAAATGCAACTATAACATCTACAGACTGGAGCGCCTCATGGGATGCTTCTGGAACGACAGATGCTGATAGTGTTTATGTAGAGTTCTCTAATGGAACTACGTCTAATGCAACTTCAGGCACAGTTACTTTCACTGCGAACATGGCAGGAGAGACTGTAACAGTAATTGCTTTTGGGCCATGTACTTCAGATACTGCGACGTTCACATTCGATGTGAATCAAATCAGTGTTGATGAAGACTTCATGAATGGATCGTTGAGCATCTATCCTAACCCAACTCGCGGGTTGTTCAATGTTGAGTTTGCTACAGAGCAAGCGAAAGATGTTGAAATCACCATCGTGAATATGTTAGGTCAGGTAGTTTCAACAGATGTTGTTGAAGTGAATGGTGTGTACAACAACCAGTTTGACCTCAGTAATGAGTCAGCAGGTGTATACTTCATCACGTTCACGACAGATGAAGGAGTATTGACACAACGCATTACTGTTGAATAATATCAATAGTTTGTAATACATTGCGAACCCCGGCCACTTGGCCGGGGTTTTTTTATATATGGAATTTAGAATTGGACAACAGATAACCTTCAAAGATGCTGCTGGGAAAGCGGTAATAAAGGCGATTAGCGGGGATATTATCACCGTAGAAGACATGTTCGGCTTTGATCGTGAGTATGACGCTAAAGAGCTTCTGCCTACACATACGATGGAAGTTGGAGAAATATATAAAAAGGACAAGCCTAGAAGAATAGTGCAACCATCCGCTCAGCAAGTTGATAGGTTGCTGGTAGATCTTCATTCACATGAACTTCTTGATACTACGCATGGGATGACCAAATATGAAATTTTAAACCTTCAATTAGATAAGGCTCGCGCGGTGATAAGTGAAGCAAAAAGACGTAAAGTTGGAAAAGTTTTAATTATTCATGGAAAGGGGTCTGGGCGTTTAAAGGATGAAGTGCACCACATGCTAGAGAGGATGAGTGGTTTAAACTATTATTTCGCAGATTTCTCTGAAGGTGGATATGGTGCTACAGAAGTGCAGATTTTAAATTCCAAGCACTAAATTTGCAGTCGTTCTTAACATTTAGGTTTTCACATGTATCGTGCCTTATCGCTTCGTAAGAAGAGGAAAGTCCGGACAGCATAGGGTAGTGTGCTTCCTAACAGGAAGGATCTACGCAAGTAGGGACAGCAAGTGCAGCAGAGAGTAAACCGCCTTCGGGTAAGGGTGAAAGGGTGGGGTAAGAGCTCACCGTGCTTTAGGTGACTAAAGTAGCAAGGTAAACCTCACGCGCTGAAATGTCATGTATATCGTGTTCCTTAGGGGCTAGGCGACCCGTCTAGAGTTTACTGCACGAGGGGTAGGCAGATTGATCCTAATCGCGAGGTTAGGACTAGATAAATGATAAGGGCCCGTAAGGGTACAGAATCCGGCTTATAGCGAGATGTGAAACTCCTAAATGTGGGGAACGGCAAAACTAGAAAGGAATTGGCTAAGAAAAGATTTTCAATGACACCAAGGTTTATGCGTAAGCATGTGCTAATATTCAGGGAAAAGGGTTTGACAAGAGGATTGAAGGCAGTGGGTTGGCCTACAGCTATCGGTTTATTTCTCTTTTTTCTTATTAAGGGGATGACTCTATATATCATTTTGCCTTACATGATTGCGAAAGGCTTTTTCGCAGGATAGTGTAGCCTCTATTTGTCCTACATTGTACTTTGATGAAGGAATTCTATAAACATATGTCGCCATGGCTGCTGGTCATAGCTCTGCTTCTGGTAAATGCTTTTATCCCGGCGATCTCTGCAGATGAGGCCTATTATATCTCCTGGGCGAAAGATTTAGCGTGGGGATACTTTGACCATCCACCTTTAGTAGCGTGGTTTTCTAGATTAGCTCCAGGCTCTTTTTTCAGAATACCCTTTCTGGTACTTTCATTATTACTGGTTTTGTTATCTAAAAGACACAGTATTTTATGGGGTTTATGTATTCCCGGAGCTCATTTATTCTTGGGATGGGCTTTACCAGATACCGTAATGATTGTGGCTGGATTTATTCTAATCTCCTGTTTTAAACGATGGGACAAGGATACGAGTTGGTTGAATACTGTCGTATTAGGACTGTCTGTAGGTCTATTGGGTCTTTCAAAATATCATGGTTTTTTATTGATCATTGCATTAGCAATAGGCTTTTGGCCTAAGCGCAAGGAAGTGAAATTATATGTAGCCATAGCATTGGGTGCTGTGGTTCTGATGCCTCATTTTATCTGGCAATATCACAATGATTGGCCTTCTTTTAGGTATCATTTATCGGACCGATTTATTCCTGGTGGAGGCATTGTCGCTATGATCCAATTTCTAGTGGTTTCCATAATCCTATGGCTTCCAATGTTATGGAACTACAACTATTTACCAAAATGGTCACGCTCCCTGGTGGTTCTTTCAGCTCTAGTATTCGGTTGGTCAGCATTAAATGGTAGTGCGGAACTACATTGGATGTTGGTCTTGGTCTGGATTATTCCAGAGTTACCTAGAGTTATTAATGTTAAATGGCTTTCACTTGGAGCTTTTTTAGCGGTGATTCATCTATTGATTTTTATCCCCGCGATTTCCGAGCGTATAGGTATTGCGGAACACTTTAGAAACGAGATCAGATCTATAAATGAATTGGACCATGTGATATTTCTAGATTCTTATCAGGATGCTGCTCTTTATGAGATGTATACTCGAAAGGAATCATATTCCTTAGTTCACCCTGGTATAAGAAGAAGTCAATATCAATTATCAACCTTTCCTTTTCAATCCAAACGCGTCTTGATTTACAACAGGATGGGTATGGGAAATACGGTGGAGAATTCACCGTTTCATAAGATCGAACAAGAGGTCTATGATTTGAGTGGAATTGAATGGACCTTTAATGAAGGCGTGTTAC
>CAJJCK010000083.1 GCA_905182675.1 uncultured Cryomorphaceae bacterium
TTGTAACCACGCCGCTTGATCTTCATTGTAAACCTCTATGAACTCCAGTCTTTCGAAAGTACTCCATTTTAACCTCTGCTGACCATAACTGGTTATACTAGAGAAACATAGGAGTATTGTGACAAACGCTCTCATCCGTGAAATGAGGTTTGTTGTAGAATAAAGAACAAGCGGTATGGATCCTTTTCATTAAATACGATGATTCCTTTAACCACAACAAACTGATCCGTGATTAAGGCGTCAGGGCGTTCACTAAAAATCAATTCGACTACTGTATTAGGTTCTGCGTTCCCACAAAAGAAACAAGAAGAAAAAGCATATCGACTCAGGGCATATTGATTCCCTTCCACATCAACGGGAACAAGATATCCTTGAAGAATAACTTCTTGATTTTTGTATTTGTCTAACCATGCTGGAAATTGTGGTTCATATAAACCGTCTGGCGTTGTGGCATAAGGGACAGCAAGTAGTTCCCATGGAAGAACCTGTTGGCCATTTACAAGGCTTGGCATGGACAGGAGTAGGGCTAGCAGAAGTCTTTTCATCTTTTCATCAGTTGAGTCATGTAAAGGATGGTCGAAACTCCCACAGGGACAAATGACCATAACCAGGCAGATCGCATACCACTTTCATCTAAGAATATATTCATCAGGGGATAGGTGACTAGAATTCCTATTAATCCACTTAAAATAATCAGACCATATAACGCGAAAAAAATGGTGATTAACGAGGTCTTTCGAATACGTAGGAAGGCCAACGCTTCTCGCTGCGTACCTCCTAAGAAATAAGCAAAGGATACGAATACTACTCCAATTCCGATCGGCACAATTTGTCCCCAAGTACGGATTCTACGTAAAGTAGGCTCCCATTGTTTCTGTAATTGCGCAAAAATAAAGACAGGGAAGGCACCTTGTTCATCTGGACGATTGTCTAATAGTCTAGGAAGCATAAGTAGTGCGGACTTAGACTTCAACTTCAACATCAATGATGTGACGCTGCCGTTATTCAGGCCGTCATGCATGAACGTATAAGCATCACCTGTGGTAAAAAAAACTTCGTTATCCGAGGGTCTTTCTCCTGCTGTCAATGCAGTCACTGTCAGCATGTGATGTTCGTGTTTCTCTCCTCTAGCATCACTTCCATGTGAAGTGTGAAGCTCGTCACCTAACTCAATATCAAGTGTTTTGGCAAGCTTGGCGGGAACCGCAATTTCATACGGGCTTTCAGGAAACGCTCCTTCAACAAGATTAATTCCCATCCAACGATAATAATTATGATCGGTACCTACTAAGGGGAATCCATGTATATTATCCCCCAAGGAGATCGCACAACTTTCTTCTACTAGTGGGTGTCTGTCCCAAAAATTCACTGTATTTGAATCTATGTTACCTGTTGGGTTCTCCAAGCGATATAAGGTGTTTGCCACGATCTGAAGGGGTGATCCCTTATGACCAATGATTACATCAGCGTATTGAGCACTCTGCTGCCACTTTGAATAGAGGTAATGTTCTAAAATATGTGGGCCTTGAATGCCAGCTGTTACCAAAAAGGACAGTAGTGCAGTGAGAATGAATTGTACACTTCGTCTTTTTAGTTGTGCTGACCAAAAAACTAAAATTTGTCTCATAGACTCCATAAGTTTTCTTGTACAAAGGCATGTTTTAATCGTTCATCGTGACTCACAACAATAAGCATGGCCTTTGGGTGAGATGCTACGTAGGTTTTGATAAGATTAATAGATGCCAACGCTAAATCATCATCTAAGGCACTTGTAGGCTCATCTAATAGAACAACTGTTGCTCCTGAATTAAGCGTAAGCATTAAAGACAATCGTTGCAACTGTCCTACACTGAGCTCATGAGGCAATTTATGCTTGAAGTCAGAAACACCTAGTGTATCTAAAGGGTCTATAGTTGCCTTCGCCGGGGCCAATTTGAAATGATCTGACATTCTCAAATAAGGCACCCAGGTGTTTTGTTGTGGCATTAAGGCAGTGGTTCTGTTCCCTATAATGTGCTCCAACTCCTCGGAGTCTATTAGTCCGTGTAATGCTCTAAGCAAGGTGGTTTTACCCACACCAGAAGGACCTGTTACCACGGTTACACCGGAGCACCATGTTAAATTAGGATATGCAATGCTGTGGTTGCCTATTTGAATAGTCATAAGAGGATAAATATACAATCCTATATCCACCACAACGCGATGTTTTACCTAAATTCCCCAACGTGAAATACGTAGTCGTAGACATAGAGACAACAGGAGGAAAGCCAGATGGAAATAGCATCACGGAGATTGGAGTAGTTCATGTGGAGCACAATAAGATTACCCATCAATGGTCTAGCCTAGTAAAACCTGCGAGATCAATTCCATACAATATTCAAATGCTTACTGGGATTTCAAATGACATGGTGGCAAATGCACCTACGTTTGCTGATCTAGTACCAGAGTTGTTAATAGCGCTGGACGGAGATGTCTTTGTAGCCCATAGCGTAAATTTTGACTACAGTTTTATCGAGAGTGCCTTTAAGGTATTAGGTCATTCCTGGCGAATGCCTAAGCTGTGTACCGTAAAGTATGCACGCGCTGCATTTCCTGAGTTTGGTCGTTACTCCTTAGGAAACCTTAGCCGGGTGCTCACAGTGGAAAATGACAACCCGCACAGAGCCCTCAGCGATGCGCTTTGCGCTGCAGAAGTGCTGATTCATTGTTTTCATTCTGATTACGATGATAAACTTCTCAATGATCCTAAACTAGGACTGCTCAAACGTATCCAAATGCCGGACCATCTTCCTGCGATACAATTTGATAATTTACCCAAGACTCATGGGGTATATGAGTTAAATGATGCTTTTGGAATACCTTTATACATCGGGAAAGCGAATAATATCAAACAGCGCATAACGCAACATTTTTCAACCGATCAGGGTAGTACAAAGTACCAGCGGTTAATGAAAGAGTGTTTTAGTCTAAAGTATACTGAGTTTCCTAACGAGACTCTAAGTCTTATTTATGAGGACCATTTGATACGTCAATACTGGCCACAATTAAATAAAGCACAAAAGGGGCAATCCTTAAAATTTGGACTGTATGCTTTTGAGAATGGCAGGGGAGAAGTAAAGTGGGTTGTTCAAAAGGTCATAGGATCTGGCGCGTTGAGAAAATTTGGCTCTTACCTCTCTGGCCAGCAATGGCTCTCTGGATTTCAAGACTTAATGAAACGTGAAGGACTTAGCGATTCCCAAGCCTTAGATACCATTACATTCTCAAATTCAAAAAAACTTATTATCCCACTGGAGCCAGGACTAGGCGCCATCTTTATGGAAAAGGGGACCA
Organism: uncultured Cryomorphaceae bacterium; assembly: GCA_905182675.1. GTDB lineage: Bacteria > Bacteroidota > Bacteroidia > Flavobacteriales > Schleiferiaceae > UBA10364. The sequence continues at coordinate 3,334 of CAJJCK010000083.1, forward strand.
TTACGGGCATTTATTTGAACAATGACTATCTCCATAACGAAGAGTGGGTGAGAGACCACTTTATTACAGTTAGTCCATCACCCACTATCAACTCTATTGGAATGAAACTCGCTGAGCAACATCCAGACAAAATCATAGAACTCTAACCTAGATTCTCTTCGGGATCTTGTAACTTCTTTTCAGGCGCTATACTGGGTAAAATCTCAATGGATTCAGATGCTTCAGCGATAACAGGTCCCTTTTCGATGGTAAAGGTTAATTCCTTATCGTTTAAGCCTATAGCCACTGTGTCACCTTCTACAAGTTCCTTACCTATGATTTTCTCGGCGAGTGGATCTTCTATTAGTTTTTGCAGGGCGCGTGCTAGTGGACGAGCTCCAAAGGCCTCGTCAAAACCTTCGTCAGCGACAAAGCTTTTTGCTTCGTCACTTAATGTGATGCCGTAACCCAGATCTTCAATTCTACCGAATAATCCCTTTAATTCGATGTCGATAATCTCATGTATATCCTCCTTAGACAGAGAGTTAAATAGAACGACATCATCTATTCTATTTAGAAATTCTGGTGCAAATGCTTTTTTCAGAGCTCCTTGTATGACACTATTTTCTAAATCCTGTTTTTTTTGATCCTTCGCTGCAGTCCCAAAACCGACACCAGTCCCGAAATCCTTTAACTGTCGTGAGCCTAGGTTAGAGGTCATAATAATGATCGTATTCTTGAAATCAACCTTCCTTCCCATACTGTCGGTGATTTGACCATCGTCTAAAGCCTGCAGTAGTAAGTTAAAAACATCCGGATGAGCCTTTTCAATTTCGTCTAACAGTATTACTGAATAAGGCTTTCTACGTACACGCTCCGTTAATTGACCACCTTCTTCATATCCCACATATCCCGGAGGCGCACCAACTAATCTAGAAATAGCGAACTTTTCCATGTATTCACTCATGTCAATACGAATCATATTGTCTTCGTTATCGAAAAGTAATTTGGTCAATTCTTTAGCCAATTGTGTTTTTCCGACCCCTGTAGGTCCAAGAAATATAAAAGATCCGATTGGTTTCTTTGGATCTTTCAAACCGGCCCTATTGCGCTGGATGGCACGAACGATTTTTTTGACTGCCTCTTTTTGTCCTACAACCGAGGCGTTGAGTAGCTCATCCATTTTTGAAAGCTTGTCCATTTCTTGCTGAGCTACACGCTGAACAGGGACACCTGTCATCATTGCTACTACCTCTGCAACATCAGTTTCATCTACAGTCTTCTTATTCAATTTTATGCTGTCTTCCCACGAAACACGCGCATTTTCCAATTCGGCTTCAACGTTCTTTTCATCATCACGAAGCTTAGCAGCCTCTTCATAACGTTGAGATTTCACTACTCGAACTTTTTCCTTTTTGATATTGGTAAGTTGAAGCTCTAATTGGGTAATCGTTTCAGGGACTTCAATGTTTGTGATGTGTACACGAGAGCCGGCTTCATCTAAGGCATCTATAGCCTTGTCTGGTAAGTGTCGATCTGATATATACCGCTGTGTCAGTTTCACACAAGCATCAATAGCCTCA
>CAJJCK010000084.1 GCA_905182675.1 uncultured Cryomorphaceae bacterium
GAAGCAGAGAGTCCATACCCTCATAGGTACAAAGCGGTGGGAAATTGATGCAGTTGGATTGGTCGCCATATTTACGTCCCCATGTTCTGAAAAAGACGGGTTGCGCGCATGGGGCTATACTGCGACAGCTGTCCACTAATTCATTTGCATAGGGCAGGGTCTGAAGGGTAAATTGTCCAGCTGGGAATGCAGGCTCTTGGCTTTGTGCTTGAAAGATAACATAGTCCCAATTTTTATTTCCCATCGCCGCATATGTTGTTGCACTTGCGGAATGCTGGTAAAGGGTTCCACCACCCACCGTTTGCGCTGTGGCGTCTAAAGCTATTCCGGCTGAGTTTGCTACGTCTTCAACCATGCCTTGTAGGTTATTTGCTGAGGTGTAGCTGTTGCCTATGAATAGCACATTTGTCTGTGCCACTGAGGTAACGGTAAGTAACAAAGCGAAGAGGATAGTACGCATTCTTAGGTGTTTAGGGCCAGACAAGTTAGGAATAACATATCTACCTTGGATCCTAAATAGGATTAACTGACCTTGAGAATTCAAAATAGCATGAAATGAAGGTAATGGAAGTGGTAGCAGGGGTTATAACAGATGATCATAACCTTATTTTTTGCGTTCAACGTGGGGAAAATTCCAGATCCTATATCTCAAAGAAATGGGAATTTCCAGGAGGTAAAATTGAAGCTGGTGAGTCACACGAGCAAGCACTTGTGAGGGAGCTCAAAGAAGAATTAAGTATTGAGGTTGGAAACTTAGATCATTTTCTGACCGTCAACCATACCTATCCAGATTTTAGATTGATCATGCACGCCTATACATGTAAAATATTTCAAGGCTCTCCTGTGCTCACAGAGCATTTAAAGTTAAAGTGGTTGAAGGCACCAGACCTTAAAGGCTTGGACTGGGCAGCAGCAGACATTCCAATTGTTGAAATACTTTAACCCCATGCCGGAACGATCCAACTCCTTGTTTTACCAGGAGAGTGTAAAGCTCGGACAGGTAACACCAAAACTTTGATTCACACTCCAGTTGGTCGTGTATTTACTGGCTTTTCGGGACTTACCGGTAAGGATTGATCTCCTCTTGTTGTGATAGTTTTGGTAGACCACTTTCCCAATAAACTCTCCTATAACAGCTCCTGCAACCAATTCACTCACCCAATGGTTATGACCGCGTATGTCATATAACAACGCCGTACTAGCTAAGGCATAAGGAACCCAACTGTTATTAAACACTTTACTGTTCACCGAGGCAAAGGCGAAAAACATTGTAGCGTGATAAGACGGAAACCCCGTCCCGTATGCTTCAGAATGTAGATATGGTACATGAAAATTAAAGAAGTCTAAAGGACTATTCACGAAAGGATATTGACTATCACGGTCCGTTTGAGTGTAATCTCCTAACGGTCGGGCAGGACGATGCCTGGCTACTAATGTCTTCAATACAACATGACTGACTACATAGGATTCCACTACAGCCTTCACCGTTAATAAGCCCGCCTCTTGCATTTTTTCATGTCCAGTAATTAAGCCCGCTGCATACATGGCAGTTACACCAGAATACATCCAACCATCGACCCCACCTCCCCAACGCCTCAATACAGGCGTATTAGGGAATAAACTGGGAAAGGAAAGAACATCTCGGACATAGACATCTAAGGGTT
>CAJJCK010000085.1 GCA_905182675.1 uncultured Cryomorphaceae bacterium
GCTCCTACTTTTGGCGCAGACGATGCCAAAGTTGCTGCAGAAGCAGGCGTTCCTCCACTTTTAGTAGAAGACGAGAATGGAAATCTTGTACCGTTAGTAGATCTTCGCGGAAAATTCCGTTCTGAACTTAAGGACGAAATGTTTGGTTTCGGAGAAGAATACATCAAAGCTGAATATCTGACAGAGGAGGAAAAATCCATCGAATTTGAACTTCAGAAAGAACGGTTGCAATCTATAATACCAGACCTTAAAGCTTATTTAAGCGTTGATGAGCGTATCGCTTTAAAGCTAAAGCTGGAAAACAAAGCCTTTAAAATTGAGAAATACGAGCACAGCTATCCACATTGTTGGAGAACAGATAAGCCTGTATTGTATTACCCATTAGATAGCTGGTTTATTAAGTCTACGGCAAAGAAAGACCGTATGATCGCTTTGAACAAAACCATCAACTGGAAGCCTGCTTCAACCGGAAGCGGAAGATTCGGGAATTGGCTAGAGAACTTGAATGACTGGAACCTCAGCCGTTCACGTTTCTGGGGTGTTCCACTGCCCATCTGGAGCAATGAAGAAGGTGATGAACGCTTGTGTATAGGGAGTGTCGCCCAGCTTCAAGCCGAGATTGAAAAATCAGTTGCAGCTGGAATTATGGCCCATAATCCCATCGCAAGCTTTACTCCTGGAGACATGAGTAAAGAAAACTACGCAGAGATTGACCTCCACCGTCATTTAATGGATAAAGTCGTGTTGGTTAGTCCTAGTGGTAAACCGATGAATCGAGAGAGCGATCTTATTGATGTTTGGTTCGACAGTGGCGCCATGCCTTATGCGCAATGGCATTACCCTTTTGAAAATAAAGAAAAAGTAGAACAAGAAGGCGCCTATCCTGCTGATTTCATAGCTGAAGGTGTAGATCAAACTCGTGGGTGGTTCTTTACATTACACGCTATATCCTCGATGGTTTTTGATAAGGTGGCCTTTAAAAATGTCATCTCTAACGGCCTGGTTTTAGACAAGAAAGGGCAAAAGATGTCCAAAAGACTTGGCAATGCTGTTGATCCATTTACAACCATGGATCAATATGGTGCTGATGTTTTAAGATGGTACTTGCTCACCAATGCCTCTCCTTGGGACAACCTTAGGTTCGATATGGATGGATTGGACGAGGTTCGACGTAAATTCTTTGGAACACTACACAATACTTACGCCTTTTTTGCCTTGTATGCCAACGTGGATGGCTTCAAATATGAAGAAGACGAAATAGCCCTTGATCAGCGTCCTGAAATGGACCAATGGATTCTGTCAGAACTCCATACGCTCATTGCTCAAGTAGAGGATGGAATGGAGTCATTCGAACCTACCCGAGCCTTTCGCCCAGTACAAGAATTTACCACAGAAAAACTCTCGAACTGGTATGTAAGACTTGGCCGCCGCAGATTCTGGAAGGGTGACTACGCTCAAGATAAAATTTCCGCCTATCAAACGCTGTGGACCTGCCTTGAAACATTGAGTAGACTCATGGCTCCACTTGCCCCTTTCTATGGTGACCAATTATACTCCGATCTATACGACGGGGTGACTGTAAAAGGGAAAGGCAGCGTGCACCTCACTGATTTTCCAGTGAGTGACGCATCATTCATCAATACCGATCTAGAGGTGAAGATCAACACCGCCAGAAAGCTTACCTCACTGGTGCTTTCAATCCGAAAAAAGGAAACCTTAAAAGTGCGACAACCACTCTCTAGAATTCTAGTCCCCGTGCTAAACGCAAAGGATGGCGAAATATTAGAAAGCATAAAAGACCTCCTTCTTGCGGAGGTTAACGTAAAGGAACTTGAAATTATTTCCCCAAATTCTGGAGTCTTTGTAAAAAAGGTACGTCCTAATTTCAAAGCTCTGGGGCCAAAAGTAGGCCGTCACATGAAAGTCGTCAAAACCTTCGTGGAATCTATGGATGCTGCAGCTATAGATTTATTTGAAACAAAAGGGATGTTATCCTTTGAAGATCAGGGACAGGTCATTACCATTGATCTCGGAGACTGCGAAATCGTGACGGAAGATATTCCTGGAATGCTTGTGGCCACAAATGATGGACTTACGGTTGCACTAGACGCTGAACTGACAGAAGAACTAAGGAACGAGGGTCTCGCAAGGGAATTAGTCAATCGCCTTCAGAGCTTACGAAAGTCATCGGGCTTGGATGTTGTTGATCGTATTAACGTCATACTGTCCGCAAATGAGGCGTTTGCCTCAAGGCTAGAAAGTTTCATCCCATATGTTGCTGATGAAGTTTTAGCTCATGACATTTTCTTTGGTGAGACCACGGAAAATGAAACGGATGTCGAAGGGCAACTCATTTACATTTCAATTTCGCGAATTTGATTACATTCGCAAATGCCTAACCTCTATGGGTTAAAAAAAAACACGATGAACGAGCAGGAAAAAAGCCGCTTTAACGACAAAGAACTCAACGAGTTTAAAGTTATTATTGTTAAAAAAATAGAAAAAGCTGAGGAAGACCTTTCCCTATTACGTGAGCAATTTGCCAACGATCAAAACAACGGAACAGATGATACTTCTCCTCAGTTCAAGTCTTTTGAAGAAGGTTCTTCTGTGATGAGTAAGGAGCGTAATTCGCAGCTTGCCTCACGTCAAGAAAAATTCATTCGTGACCTAAAGAGTGCCTTGGTTAGAATTGAAAACAAAACGTACGGAATCTGCAGAGACACGGGTAAGCTCATTGATGTTGAACGCCTCAAATTAGTACCTCACGCCACCTTAAGTATGGAGGCAAAACTCAAACAGCGTTGAGGAAAGCTGTCTTTATAATACTTGGAACACTTCTATTAGATCAAGTACTAAAGCTTTGGGTAAAAAGCACCATGTATCTTGGTCAAAGCCATGAAATAACTTCTTGGTTTTTCATCCATTTTACGGAGAATCCTGGCATGGCATTTGGCCTTCAACTGGGTGGTGTCGCTGGAAAACTTGCGTTGACCATCTTTAGAATTATTGCCATCATGGGCATTATTTACTGGCTGCGTATTACTTTAAAAAAAGGCACAACTAATGTGGCGATTTGGGGCATCAGTTTAATTTTAGCTGGTGCTATTGGAAATGTTTTAGACAGTCTTTATTACGGTGTAATTTTTTCCGACTCCCTAGGTCGAGTAGCTGAATTTATGCCTGAATCCGGTGGATATGCGCCCGTATTGCAAGGGAAAGTAGTAGACATGTTCTACTTCCCGCTATACTCTGGTGAATTACCTCATTGGATTCCAGTTTGGGGTGGAGACTATTTTACTTTTTTCAGGCCCATATTTAATCTTGCTGACTTTGCCATCTCAACAGGTGTTGGGTTATTATTTCTGTTTCAACGAAGCGTTTTTAAGTAATCGCTGGAACGATTCGTGGATTTCCTTTTGAGCGTAGGCTAACTAGACATCTACCTGTTCCATACCTCACACTGTTTATTCCAAACGATCAACCCAGTAAGAATAACGCTTTCCTAAAAACACTAGACGCGTCACGAAGGATGTTTTTGGTCTTGTACATTACATTCAATCTCTATATTTTTAACCCTCTTTTAACGGCTTATCACAAGCAGTTTGTTTTCTTTTGCTACACAAAATACATCTAACATGGAAAGTGCCCCAGACATCATTGCTCTTAACGACGAAATAAAAAACGAAAGCGCCTTTATCGACCTCATTAAAAACGAGCTTCAAAAAGTCATCGTAGGTCAAAAAGGGATGGTCGAAGGACTACTTATTGGACTTTTGGCAGATGGGCACATCTTACTAGAAGGTGTACCTGGATTAGCCAAAACACTTGCGATAAACAGTTTAAGCAAAACCATAGGGGGCTCCTTTTCTAGAGTCCAATTCACTCCGGACCTTTTACCGTCAGATGTTGTAGGTACTCAGATTTATAACATGAGTGACCACAAGTTCGAGACCAAAAAAGGACCTATTTTCAGTAATTTCGTGCTCGCTGATGAAATCAATCGTGCTCCAGCGAAGGTGCAAAGTGCTTTGCTTGAGGCGATGCAGGAGCGTCAAGTAACTTTAGGTGACGAAAGCTTTCCTTTGCCCGTGCCATTTCTCGTGATGGCCACGCAAAACCCTATTGAGCAGGAAGGAACATACCCGCTTCCTGAAGCTCAAATGGATCGTTTTTTACTCAAAATTACCCTAGGTTACCCTCAGAAAGAGGAGGAACGTACCATCATGCGCAAACAGATGACAGGTGCTTTTGAGAAGCTAAATGCCGTCGTAGGTTTAGAACAAATCCTCAAGGCACGAAATGCAGTTGAGCGTATTTATATGGACGAAAAAATAGAGTCCTACATTTTAGACATCGTATTTGCTACTCGCCAGCCTGAAGATTATAACATTTCAGGTCTTCGCAATAAAATTAGCTTCGGAGCATCCCCTCGAGGTTCTATCGCGCTGGCCAAGGCAGCTAAATGTCATGCCTTTTTACGCCATCGCGGTTTTGTTACACCGGAAGATGTCCGTGCCATAGCACCTGCCGTATTGCGCCATAGAATTGGGTTAACCTATGAGGCTGAGGCGGAAGAAATTACTTCTGAGACTATTATTACTGAGATCCTTAACACCTTAATGGTTCCTTAATTTTCCCTGTGGACGCAATAGAACTTCTTAAAAAAGTAAGGCGGATTGAAATAAAAACCCGCAGATTGAGTGACCAACTTTTCTCTGGTGAGTATCACAGCTCATTCAAAGGAAGGGGCATGAGCTTTGCAGAGGTGCGTCCATACCAAAGTGGTGATGAAGTTAGAAGCATAGACTGGAATGTTACCGCGCGAAAACGCACTCCTTACATCAAGGTTTTTGAGGAGGAGCGAGAGCTTACTCTATTTCTCATTCTAGACATCAGTGCCTCTACAAACTTTGGGACAAAGCACCGTACAAAACAAGACCTTCAAATAGAAATTGCTGCCACCTTGGCGTTTAGCGCCCTAGGTAATAATGATAAAATTGGTCTTATTCTTTTCGCTGGAGAAGTTGAGAAAGTAATTCCTCCAAAAAAAGGTAAGAAACATGTGATGCGCATCATCAAGACTATTCTTGAATGGGAAACATCTACAGAAGGAACTAATATCGAGGGGGCCTTAGAACATCTTCTTAAAATTCAGAAAAGACACAGTAATGTCTTTTTAATGAGTGACTTTTTAGGAGATCAACCAGATAGAAATTTCCGAATTGCCGCTAAACGATACGATCTTTGTGCCATCAGTACGTTTGACCAAAAAGAGATGGCCTTGCCTAATGTGGGGCTAATTCCCTTAAAAGATTCGGAATCCGGTGCTGTACAATGGGTAAATAGTCGTGGTAAGGAGTTCGCTAAACATCTTTTAAAGCGCCACTTGGAAACACAAAAAGCCATTTCTGAGCTCTCTAAACGTTCTGGGTCAGGGTACCTAAAACTTGACAAAGACCAAGATTTCGTTCCTCCGCTATTGAACTATTTAAAGTCTAAAAGCAGGTAGTATGAAAAAGTTTCTAACCCTTTTACTGCTTTTACTAAACTACTTTGTAGCCAATGCACAAATTTCTGAGGAAGATCCTAAAGTAATATGGGCACAAGCGGATACCTCACAGCAAGTTTTAGGTGCACAAGTGAGCATAACAGTAGAATATAGATCCGAGTCCTTATTAATTGAACCTACCGATTCTATTTCCGGAGCACTCCTGTTAGAGGGTTCTAATGACACTACAGAGACGCATATTGTTTCTACGCGCACGTACCTACTTTTAGATACCGGTACCGTTGTGTTCCCACCATGGAAAGTTGATTGGAATGGTCATCGATATGCTACATCTATTATCTATATCAACGTTTCTTTATCACCTTTGAATGAAGACATTCAAAGGGAAGAGAATAGGGCATTAAAGACCGTAGGATTTAACTTGTGGTGGTGGATTAAACATTATTGGCTATACCTCACCGCAGTACTGGTTTCCATTGTCGCCATTATCATCCTTCTACGTAACTATCGTAAGCGCAGTATTAAAGAACTTGTTATACCGGAAATTCCTCGTGATTTATTCGCCGAAGCCATTGCGGGATTGGCCAAATTACGGAAGGAAAAAAGTTGGGAGGTAGACGCAAAAGGATACTATGTGAAACTTGGTGATTTAGTCCGGATTTACCTAGGCGCTCAAACGGGTCTTCCGCTGGCCGAACAAACAACCAACGACAGTATGGATATGCTAAAGAACAAGTGGACAGACGCACAACTTCAAGCATACCAGTATATTCTTACTAGAGCGGATTATGTCAAGTTTGCCAAAGGAAGGGTTGATGTATCGGAACATCTAGAGGCCTTAGACCAAGCTGAATCATTGATATTAGAATTTAAACCTGCCGCTCATGATTCCTGATTGGACCTTTGATCAGCCTCTGTGGTTGCTTGGGTGGGTTCTTATTCCACTCGCGGGGATAGCTTTTGCCGTACTCAAGAAAAGTCGGTTTAACGCCTATATATTTTCCAATACCTCATCATTATCTCGTAGTGTTTTAGGAAGGTTAAGAACCAACACCTCCTTACTTTCATGGCTTGCATTAGGATGTATTTGCATTGCACTAGCAAGACCCCAAACCTCCGAAATCATCCAACAACCCAGTCAAAATTTAGGTATCGACATGATGATGGCATTAGACATTAGTGCCTCAATGATGTCTAAAGATCTTAAGCCCAATAGATTAGAGGCACTTAAAGAAGTGGCTACAAATTTTGTAACGGAACGAGGGATGGACCGAATGGGCTTAGTTATTTACGCTGGGGAAGCCTACAGCCCTGTTCCACTGACTACAGATCACAGCTTGCTTAATGAGCAAATTAGAAGCTTACAATATGATTTGCTCGAAGGGGGGACTGCTATTGGAATGGGCCTGAGTTCAGCTGCGAACAGATTAGCGAATAGCGAGGCAAAAAGTAAGGTGGTCATCTTACTGACTGATGGAGAAAACAACACCGGTATGGTCGATCCAATTCAAGCTTCTGAATTGTGCCAAAGCCTAGGTATCAAAGTCTATACGATCGGATTGGGGACCAATGGTGTTGCACCCACGCCTGTTGCAATGGGAGCTAACGGTAAGCTCATTTATAGCCCTCGGCAGGTGAGTATTGACGAAGAACTGCTAAGACGAATAGCTACAAATACTGGAGGAAAATACTTTAGAGCGACAGATAAAGAAAGTCTCATACAGATTTATGACATCATCGACGGTCTCGAGAAAAGTGAAATTGAAGGATTTCAGTTTTATAGATATACAGAACATTATGCGGTATTTGTATGGCTCGCAATGGGCCTTATTATGTTGGAATTACTGTTAAATTTTGTTCTTTTAAAAACTGCTTTTTGATGGAGTTTAAGTGGCAACATCCGGAATACCTCCTGCTTGGCCCAGCCCTCTTTATAATGGTGCTCATTGCGTCTGTTTTATTTCATCAGTGGCGTAAGAAAGCATGGAATATCTTAGGACTAGATACCAAAACAAAACAGCCGGTTAGTACGCGTTTTGGTAGCATGCGTTTCTTCACAAGGCATGTTTTACTGGCAATGGCCCTTGTTTTTTTCGGGCTCGCATTAGCGAACCTTCAAATGGGAAGTCAAAAGCAAACCATCAATCGAAAGGGGGCAGATGTAGTCTATGCGCTTGATGTCAGTAGGTCTATGCTCGCAGAAGATATAGCCCCTTCAAGACTTGAAAAGGCGAAATTATTAATCTCCAAATCTCTAGACGGCTTAGGCGGCGACAGGGTAGGAATCATTGCCTATGCGGGGAGCGCATACCCAGCTTTGCCTATTACTACAGATTATGCTGCCGCAAAAACAGCACTGCAAGCAGCTTCACCGGATGCTGTTCCATCGCAAGGAACCAACTTAGGAGCCGCGCTAGATTATGCCTTTGGGTACTTTAATCCAGCATCACCTGCTGGAAGATTCGTTGTCGTTCTAACCGACGGTGAAGACCATGAGAACCTAAGCCAATTAAGTCTACCCGATTTTCCAGTGAACATCTTACTTGTTGGTCTAGGAAGCGCTGATGGAGGACCTATTCCAATGACAAAAGGACGGAATGGAACCACCTATAAAAAGGATAAAAATGGCGAGGTGGTCATCACACGCAGAGATGATGCTTCTCTATTTAGCATTGGCGGTGAAATCAATGCTCAATACATAGATGGAAATAGCACAGAACAGGCCGTTTCAAAAATCGCTTCTTTTATTTCGGAAGGCGAAAAAGCAGACATTTCTCAAGAGATAGCATTAGACTATGACCACCAATTTACGTGGTTTCTCTTACCGGGGATATTTCTATTGTTCATTTACCTTCTCCTGCCCTCACGAGTTGGTAACCCCTTTAAAATTTCTTCCATTGCCGTCTTAATTTGCACCTCGCTTTCCTTTAATTCATATGCCCAAGGACAAGACTCGTTAATCACTACCACGGGAGAAAAGTTAGGTGGAAGTATGCATGAGTATGGCCAGGTGATGAGAAAGGGGATTGAATTGGCAGGAAAAGAAGATTTGACCGGTGCTGCTACTACCTTCGTTCAAGCTTCCGAAATGCAACCTGACGCTTTTGAACCTATGTACAATTTAGGAACTACATTAGGTGGACTTGAAATGTATGAAGAGGCTGAGGGAGCACTGAATCGGGCATTTGAAAATGCTCAAAATAAAGAACAAAAAAGCGATGCATTGCACAATTTGGGGAACCTGTGGTTTGACCAAGAGCGATATGAAGAGTCCATAAAAGCCTACAAGCAAAGTTTGATTAATAATCCCAATAAAGATGACGCGATCTATAACCTGAGCAGGGCATTAGAAAAAATGATGGAGCAAAAAGAGCAAGATCAGGAGCAAAGCGAAGATCAACAGGACAAGGAAGATCAAGAACCCGAAGACAAGAAAGACCAGGACTCCCAGGACCAGGAAGATCAAAACTCGGAAAATGATTCGGAAAATACAGATCAAGAGGACGAGTCCGATAAGGGCGGTGAGGATTCGCCAAAAGAGTCCGATGAAAACACGCCTAAGGAAGGTGGAGAATCCAAGGCGACAATGACCCCAGAAGAAATTAAAGGGCTATTGGAAGCTATTCAGCGAGCTGAAGAAAAGACAGCCGAAAAAGTAACGGCTAAAAAAGCCAAAGGAAATAAAACGAGTGGTGAAAAAGACTGGTAAATATATACTTCTCGTGTGCGCTTTATTATGGTGCTCTTTGAGTTTTGGTCAAAAAGCAGCGATCAATGCCAGCAGTTCCCGCACGACCGTAGGGTTAAATGAGCCTTTCAGAGTGACCTACAGCACATCCGAAGCCAATGGGCAATTCCAAGCCCCTCAATTCAAAAACTTTCAAGTTGTCAGCGGTCCTTACACCTCGCAACAAACGCAGTTCATTAATGGGTCTAGAAGTTTTTCGAAAAAGATGACCTACGATATTGTGGCAACTAAGCAGGGCGTTTTCAACTTAGCGCCAGCCACAATGATCTTGGATGGAAGGGTCATGAAAAGTAATTCTTTAAAGATTGAGGTCATAACAGGAGCCTCTAGAGGAAATAATTCAGCAAAAAAATCTAAGGCAAGTTTTGAAGTTGAAATCCTCACTTCTAAAAAGTCAGTCTATGTTGGGGAGCCCTTAGTTCTTTTGTTTAGAGCAGTACTTTTTGACCAGGTGAGAGACTTGACTATTTTGCAACAACCCAACTTCGAAAATGTGCTACAGCAGCAATTGGACTTTAAACAAGCGTCAAAAAGAGAGTCAGTTGGCAATAGAACTGCGACCCTCTTGGACTTTGATAAACGTCTCATCATTCCAAATAAACCAGGGACATTAAAAGGACAAGCCTTGCAAATTTCAGCTAAAGTACAAGTGCCATCTGGACGTAGAGATTTCTTTGGAATGCCCCTGAATAACTTTATTTCCCAAGTGGCGACTGGCCAAATACCAAGCGTTAAAATTAAACCTCTACCCAGTCCAAAACCAAAAGGTTACAGCGGCGGAATTGGTGATTTAAATTTTATTCGTGAATTAAGCCGCAAAGAGGTAAACGGAAACGAATCTATTACCCTTAAAATAAGAATTGAAGGAACGGGTAATTTTAATACCCTAAGCGTTCCTGACCTTATTGAACCTCAAGGTTTCGATGTTTACGACCCTAAATTCAATGAAAATATTCGTTACACAGAACGCGGTGTAAGAGGTTATAAAGAATTTGAATACCTATTAGTCCCACAATTAAAAGGAACTTTCATTTTACCTGAAATGTCCTGGGTTTACTTCAATACAGGTAAAGAACGATACGAAACTGTTACAGCTGCTGCTGATACTTTAGTGGTCGCTGGTGATGCAACTGCGAGAATGACTCTGACGGATGATTCGGGACTTACTTTGACAAAAAGAGAGGTCAATGCGATTGGTGACGACATTCGCTATTTACTCCATGGTGAACATACTTTACATCAAGCATATGACTTCAAGTTATGGGTTTGGAGCGTTTTAGGACTCGTACTTTTAGGATGGGGAGTACAAATAATCCCGAGAAGAAAGGTTAAAAACGGTAGTGCTTCAAGAAAAAAAGAACTTCAAAAACTTGTCGAGAAGGCTTTTGATTCTGACCACGAGAATAGGTTTGGAATTATGTTAAATTCTCTAGAAGAACGATTTTTAGAGCTTGGTATCTCGAAGGAGGATACCTCACTAATAGAAATCACCCAGCTTCTGGGAGATGTACATGGGCCTGCTGTTCATCAATTGATCGAGCGCTGTCAAATAGCACAATACGCACCAAATGCTTTCTCTGGGGATCGCGAATTATTGACTGAATTTAAAAGGCTATGGAACAACATATAACCGATTTAAGTACTGCGGCTAAGGAGCTTTACGATCAAGGGTTGTATCAAAAAGCACTTGATCAGTATGAAGAAATAGTCTCTGTTGGGGTTAAAGACACAGAGTTGTTTTACAACATAGGCAACTGTTATGTCCGGTTAGGAGAATACGGAGAAGCAAAACTTTACTTCGAGCGTGCGTTAGTTTTTGACCCGAGTAACACCGATGCCCTACATAATTTAGATTGGATCAACTTACGACTGGCAGACGCACTAATCGAACCTAGCCAAGAGCTTATCGAATGGTTAAGTGAATTGTTTCGTGGAACTCTCAGTGAACAAGAATGGGTGATATTAGGATCCATTGTTTTACTGTCCTCCTCCCTGTTACTTTTATGGAAAAGGCTCTCAAATAGGAATATAAATTGGCGAATACCTTTTAGCACGACACTGATAGGAATCATTCTGTTAACCGTTGGTGCTATTAGCCATCCTAAAAACACCAAGTGTATTGTTGTTGAACCTAACTCCTACGGGTACAGCGAGCCCTCAGTAGGTGGCAAACGAATTATACTCCTCAGCGAAGGCAGTGCTGGTAAAATAACGAGGACCCAGGAAGGTTGGAGCTTGATTGCAATCGGAGATGGGCGCAGTGCATGGTTTGAGTCCAGGCAATGGAAACGCGTTTATCCTGAGTATCAACTAAAGTAGCTTAACCTATTCCTCCATATGCTTAAAGCCTTGGGCTTTGAGCTCAACGACTTTTTCATCTCGAGTAATCAAATGGGCGCCTGACCCTTCCTTCACATAACCAATAATCGTTAGGTTAGGATTCGCTTTTATTTTATCATGGTCCTCCAAAGCAATGGTAAAGAGTAGTTCGTAGTCCTCTCCTCCACTCAATGCAACCGTGGTCGTATTCATATTGAACTCCTCGCACAAAGTGAATATTGAAGGATCAATAGGTATTTTATTCTCGTAAATATTGAACTGAACGCTTGAAGATTTAGCCAAATGCAAAACTTCTGAACTCAAACCATCACTGATGTCAATCATTGAAGTTGGAACCACTTCTAAGCCTTCTAAAAGTTCTATAATGTCCTTGCGTGACTCAGGCTTTAACTGGCGCTCAAGAATATATTCATGGCCGTTAAGCTCAGGCTGCATGTCTGGGTTTTCTATAAATACTTGTTTCTCACGTTCTAAGATTTGTAGACCCATGTAAGCACCTCCTAAGTCACCAGAAACCACAACAAGGTCATTGTTTTTAGCACCTGATCTTTTGGCTAATTTTAGCTTCTCTACTCTACCTACAGCAGTGATTGACAGGATCAATCCAGAGTGAGATGCCGTGGTATCGCCACCAATAAGATCAATATTGTAGCGGGCACAGGCTAAATTTATTCCTTCATAAATTTCCTCCACTGCTTCCACGGGAAATCTATTTGAAACGGCAATTCCAACAGTAATGTGCTGTGCCATTCCATTCATAGCATAAATATCGCTGAGGTTTACCATGACACTTTTGTACCCTAAATGCTTCAACGGCATATAACTCAAATCAAAGTGAATGCCTTCTACAAGCATGTCCGTTGAAATGGCGGTATAGTACTCGCCTTGGTCAATGAGGGCGGCATCATCACCGATACCTAAAGCGGTAGATGCATGCTTTAAAGTGGTGTTTTTCGTAAGGTGCTCTATGAGACCAAACTCTCCAAGACTAGAGATGGGTGTACGCTGTGGGTTTTTCGAATCAAACATAGAGCGAAGTTATCGTGTTATAGTACATGAAAGCAACTAAATACGAGTGTTATTTATTAACTTTGCGGCGCAACCTTAGAATGAATCTAAATAATTATGATAAAAGTATCTGACAAAGCGAAAGTGAAGCTTGATGCTCTCATGCGAGAAGAAGGCAAGAGCTTGGGCGCCACCTACATTAGTGTAGGAGTGGAAAGCGGCGGTTGTTCTGGCCTTTCATATAAAATGGATTTCACAACCGAGCAGCCTGAAATAGGCGAACTCTATGAAGACAACGGTGTTAAAGTTGTCGTAGAGAAAAAAAGCCTCCTTTACTTGATTGGGACTACCCTGGAATACAGTGGTGGCCTAAATGGTAGCGGATTCAATTTTAATAACCCAAACGCGACACGCACCTGCGGGTGTGGTGAAAGTTTCGCAGTATAATTTAAGTCTATGAGTGATGAGATTCTAGACGAAGTAACAGCTTCAGAATATAAATACGGTTTTGTAACTGATATCGAAAGTGATACCGTAGCGCCCGGATTGAATGAGGATGTTATTCGTATGATTAGCGCTAAAAAAAACGAACCTTCTTGGATGTTGGAATGGCGCTTAGATGCCTTCAAAATCTGGCTGGACATGAAAGAGCCTGAGTGGTCAAATGTCACTTATAAGAAACCAGATTTTCAGGCAATTTCTTACTATAGCGCTCCTAAGCAAAAGAAAACATTAGATAGTTTAGATGAAGTAGATCCTGAGTTACTCAAGACTTTTGAAAAGTTAGGTATTAGCCTAAACGAGCAGAAGCGTTTGAGTGGTGTCGCCATGGATATTGTGGTGGATTCTGTTTCTGTAGCAACAACTTTTAAGAAAACACTGGGAGAGAAAGGAATTATTTTCTGTTCCATGAGTGAGGCTATAGCTGAACACCCGGAATTGGTTAGAAAGCACATCGGTACGGTAGTTCCAAAGAGAGATAACTTTTATGCTGCCCTGAACAGTGCTGTCTTTACGGACGGATCGTTCTGTTACATTCCAAAAGGCGTAAGATGTCCTATGGAATTAAGTACTTATTTCCGTATTAATGAGTCTGGTACTGGTCAATTCGAGCGTACTCTGCTTGTAGCGGATGAAGGCTCGTTTGTCAGTTACCTTGAAGGGTGTACAGCACCATCACGCGATGAGAATCAGTTGCACGCGGCAGTGGTTGAACTGGTTGCTATGGACGGAGCTGAGATTAAGTATAGCACCGTACAGAATTGGTATCCAGGGGATGCTCAAGGCAAAGGAGGGGTATTCAATTTTGTGACCAAGCGCGGTATTTGTGAACGCAACGCTAAAATTAGCTGGACTCAAGTAGAAACCGGATCAGCAGTAACCTGGAAATATCCGTCGTGTATCCTCAAAGGAGACAATAGTATAGGCGAATTCTACAGTGTTGCTGTTACCAATAATTATCAGCAGGCAGATACCGGTACGAAGATGATTCACTTGGGGAAAAACACCAAGAGCACCATTATTTCGAAAGGAATCAGCGCAGGACACAGCCACAACAGCTATCGTGGTCTTGTGCGTATAGGTGCCCGTGCTGAAAACGCTCGAAACTTTAGCCAATGTGATTCTCTGTTAATGGGAGATCAATGTGGCGCACACACCTTCCCTTATATCGAAGCGCAGCATCCTACTGCTCAAATAGAGCATGAGGCGACTACTTCGAAAATTGGAGAAGACCAACTTTTCTACTGCAACCAGCGTGGAATCCAAACAGAACAGGCCATCGCATTGATCGTCAACGGATATTGTAAAGATGTACTCAACCAGCTTCCTATGGAATTTGCCGTAGAAGCACAAAAACTATTGGAGATCTCGTTAGAGGGTTCCGTAGGATAAGTCATGATTAAAATCAACAACCTACACGCCAGAGTTGAGGAAAAGGAAATCCTTAAAGGCATAAATTTAGAGATCAAACCAGGTGAAGTTCACGCTATCATGGGACCTAACGGATCTGGGAAATCAACATTGAGTAATGTCATTGCTGGTCGAGAAGACTATGAAGTAACTGGCGGCACTATCGATTTTGAAGACGAAGATCTGTTAGATCTAGATCCTGAAGAACGTGCGCACAAAGGTATTTTCCTGAGTTTCCAATACCCTATTGAAATTCCCGGAGTGACGGTGAGCAATTTCATAAAGACAGCCATCAATGAAACTCGCAAGGGACGTGGTGAAGAACCTATGGATGCTAGAGAAATGTTGTCTAAAATGCGAGAGAAATCAGCGCTTTTAGAGATGGATAAGAGTTATCTCAGTAGAAGTCTGAACGAAGGGTTCTCTGGAGGTGAAAAAAAGCGGAATGAGATTTTTCAAATGGCCATGTTAGAGCCAAAACTAGCCATCCTAGATGAGACTGATTCTGGTTTAGATATTGACGCACTTCGTATTGTTGCAAACGGTGTAAACAAGCTCAGAAGCGCTGATAACGCTGTACTTGTCATCACTCACTACCAGAGATTACTGGACTACATTGAGCCTGACTTCGTACATGTGCTGTATAATGGTAAAATCGTGAAGAGCGGTGACAAAAACCTAGCGATAGAGCTCGAAGCTAAAGGATACGACTGGATCAAGGAGGAAAACGCATGACAAATTTAGCACAAGACTTACTCTCTTCTTTTGTTGTAGTAGAACCTCAACTAAACGGTGGTCGAAACCTTCATGTGGCCGGCATGCGAAAAGAGGCGTTAGACCGCTTTGAGCTCACAGGGTTTCCAAGTACAAAAGATGAAGAGTGGAAGTACACGAATTTAAAGCCGGTACTAAAGCACGACTACAAAATATTATTGAAAAGCGAGGATGCCGTTGCGTTTTCAGACATCAAGCAGTTTCTTCTCAGTGATCTGGATACTTATAAACTAGTATTCATCAACGGGAAATACAGCTCTTGGCTCAGTGAAACAACGCATAGTGAATTTGACATTTGCACCTTCGCTTCAGCGTTGAATAAGTATCCTGATACGATCGCTGAATATCTGGGTAAAGCTGCTCCAAAGGGAGAGACTTTTGTTGATCTCAATACTGCATTCGCGGATGATGGGGCGTTTATTAGAGTGAAAAATAATCAAACTGTTGACAAGCCTATTGAAGTTCTCTATTTGACCACAGAGGAAAATGGACCTTCTTTTTCTCAAGTACGTAACTTGATTATAGTGGAGCAGAATGCGGAAGTACAAATTGTCGAGCGCCATCAAAATTTAGGTAGCACTGTTAATTTTACCAATTTTGTAAGCGAAGTATTTGCTGCACAAGACTCAAGAGTGAGCTATTATAAGGTTCAAAATGACGTCACCCACGCTTCCTTAGTAGACAATACACATGTGATGCAAGAGCGTCAAAGTAATGTGCACGTGGGTACGTATAGCTTCGGAGGTAAATTGATTAGAAATAACCTGCATTTCTACTCGGCAGGTGAGCATTGCGAAAGTCACATGGATGGCGTTACCATCATTGGAGATGGCCAGACAGTCGATCACCACACTTTGGTTGACCATCAAGAACCACATTGTTACAGTCGAGAGCTGTACAAGGGGATTTACCTCGGTAAGAGTCACGGGATTTTCAACGGTAAAGTTATTGTACGTCAAAAAGCACAAAAGACAAATGCTTTCCAGCAAAATGATAACATTCTTTTGAGCGACAAAGCGTATATTGATGCAAAACCCCAGCTAGAAATTTTTGCAGACGATGTTCGTTGTTCTCATGGATGTACGATAGGTCAGTTAGATAAGAACGCACTATTCTATCTCCGTTCCAGAGGTATTCCGAAAAGCGAAGCACAAGGCCTAATGACCTATGCATTTGCTTCCGATGCCCTTGAATATGTCAAGATCCCACAATTAGCAACACGCTTAAACCGTGTTATTGCTGAAAAACTCGGTATTAATCTAGAATTCGCACTCTAATATGGCCTATAACGTCCACGACATAAGAGCACAGTTCCCCATTCTGAATCAAACGATTCACGGGCATCCTCTAGTTTACCTGGACAATGCTGCCACATCACAGAAGCCTCTTGCAGTAATCAATGCGATATCTGATTACTACCTGAACTACAATGCCAACGTTCATCGCGGAGTGCACACATTGAGCCAACGCGCAACGGATGGAATGGAGTCTGTTAGAGAGCAAGTGCGAGCACACATTAATGCAAAGGAAGCTGCAGAAATTATATTTACCCGAGGGATTACGGACAGCATCAATACCATAGCGTTTGGTCTATCAAGTATCGTTAAGAAGGGGCAGAATGTAGTTATTACGGAAATGGAGCACCATAGCAATATCGTTCCTTGGCAAATGCTTTGTGAACGTACCGGCGCTGAATTGCGATACTTTCCTGTAAACGCTCAAGGCGAACTTGTCATTAATGATGTAGATACTATTATTGATGAGGATACCGCCGTGGTCTCCTTTAATCATATTTCAAACGCGTTAGGTACCATTAACCCGGTCCAACTGCTGCTCAAAAAAGCGCAATCTGTTGGGGCGTGGACACTCGTAGATGGTGCACAAAGTGGACCACATGCCATGGTGGATGTTCAGGATTGGGGCGTAGATTTTTTCACCCTTTCTTCACATAAAATGTATGGACCTACGGGTCTAGGTATTCTCTACGGCAAACGAGAACGGTTAGAAGCTTTACCGCCCTATCAAGGTGGAGGTGAAATGATCGAGACGGTAACCATGGAAAAAAGTTCATACGCCGGTATTCCTCATAAGTTTGAAGCAGGTACGCCTCATATTGAGGGAATCATTGGTTTCGGAGCAGCATTAACTTTTGTTAATGAACTTGGCATTGAAAACATTGCGGCGCATGAGGCTGAACTACTCGCGTATGCTGTAGAACAATGCAGCCCTATTGAAGGGTTTAGAATCATAGGGGACTCAATGCATAAAGCGAGTGTCTTGAGTTTTGTTGTGGATGGCACACACCCATATGATTTGGGGGTGTTGTTAGATCAGCAAGGCGTGGCAATCCGCACTGGACAGCACTGCACTCAACCCATTATGGATGCCTTTTGCGTAACTGGTACTGCACGTGCAAGTTTCGCACTGTACAATACGAAAGAAGAGGTAGACCTATTTAAAGCGGCTCTTGAAAAAGCGGTTAACATGTTGAAATAAGCCATGAGTAGTATCCAAGAAAAGCAGCAAGTTCTGATCGATGATTTCGACTTCATAGAGGAGTGGATGGATAAGTACAACCACATTATTGAGATGGGGAAATCTATGACGACGCTTTCCGAAGAAGAAAAAGAAGAGGATTTACTGGTTAAGGGATGTCAAAGCAAGGTCTGGCTAAAAGCTGAAAAGAAAGGTGACAATGTTGTCTTTAAAGCGGACGCAGATGCGATCATTGCCAAAGGTATCGTAGCCATGTTGATCGATGTATTTAGCGACCAGCCAGCAAAAGAAGTCGCTCATGCAGACCTGAGTTTTTTAGAGAAAATGGGATTAAAGGACCATTTAAGTCCGACCAGAGCAAACGGACTAATGAGTATGATTACTCAAATGAAATATTACGCACTGGTATTTGCCGGTTAACAGAAAACGAGATGAGCGAGGAACTTACACATAGTGAAATGCAGAAAATTGGAGAAGAAGTGGTCGCTGTATTGTGTACTATTTTTGATCCCGAAATTCCTGTGGATATCTATCAACTAGGTTTGATTTATGATGTCAAAGTGAGCACAGAGAGAGATGTCCATATTCTGATGACCTTGACTTCACCCAACTGCCCTGTTGCAGAGAGTATGCCGCAGGAAGTCAAAGAAAAGGCTAGGGCCATAGACAGCGTACGTGATGCTGAGGTTGAGATTACATTTGAACCAACTTGGGACAAGAGTATGATGAGCGAAGAAGCCATGCTTGAGCTTGGAATGCTGTAAATCAACAGTCTAATGGTTGAAAATTGTCATAAATAAAGAACCTTTAACCACTAATGTCGTTAAAGTTGTCATTATTGAGCCGCTCACTTATTGAAAATTGATGCTATCCCCTACCAAATTGTTAAACTTTAACATCCGCTAGATGAAAATCGGTATAGATGCTCTTTCCTATTACGTTCCTCACCATTATTTGCCTATTGAAACCCTGGCTAACGCTAGAAAAATAGAATATGCCAAGTTGAATAAAGGCCTAGGCTTGACCTCTATGTCTTTTCCTGATATAGATGAAGATGCTGCCTCTATGGGAGCCAATGCATGTCTTGAGTTGTTCACGAACGAAAAATTAGACCCTTCAAAAGTGGGAAGGTTATATCTAGGAACAGAAAGTGCACTTGACAGTGCGAAGCCCACAGCTACCTATATTCTAGATCTTTTGGAGCATACTTTAGAAGAGCAGCACGGACCAAGATCATTGCGAAACACTGATGTTGTTGACATGACCTTTGCTTGTATAGGTGCTATAGATGCATTAGAGAATGCCTGTCTTTACGTAAAACAACATCCGGAAATGAAGGCCATTGTAGTGGCATCGGATTTAGCGAAATATGAACTGAATTCTTCCGGTGAATACACCCAAGGAGCGGGGGCTGTAGCTCTGCTTGTTTGTGCTGACCCGGAGATCATAAGTCTCAGCGAAGAGATCGGTGTCGCTACGAAGGCGAACGTGATTTCTTTAAACCAAGAAGAACCCACACAAAGGCAGCTGTTTTAGTAGAGGCCGCACAGTTATTGGGGTTGTCGTTGTCCACAGAGGACGCAGAAGAACGCTTATCCAAGGCGAATGGTTTCTGGGGTGGCAACACAATGCTTAGGACCTATCATGAAGAACCTGTTTTCGATGGTCAATACAGTAACAGCGCCTACGTAGGGCGTGTTAAAGAAGCTCTAGCGCACTTTGGCACGAAAATCAATGTGAACCCTGCTCTAGAGTGGGATCGCGTCGTCATGCACCTTCCCTACGCTTTTCACGGTAGACGAATGCTGGTCAATTTCTACCTAGATTGGATGAAAGAGAACGGAAGATGGGCGGAGATAGTTGCTGCTATGGATGGCGAAAAGCCGGAAGATAAAGAAGAAGCGAAGACATGGGTAAGGGCCTTTAGCAAGAGTTCGTACTACAAAAATTATGTATCGAAGGCACTAGAGCCTGCAGAACGAGCGTCAAGCTTGATTGGGAATATGTATACCGCATCCATTTTCATGGGTTTAATTAGTACGCTATGCGATGCCGCCCAGCGTAAGGAATCCTTGACAGGGAAAGTCATAGGTTTCATGGGATATGGATCAGGTAGCAAGGCAAAGGTATTCCAAGGCACTGTGCAATCCGGTTGGAATAAAGTTGCTAAGCTTAGGTTATTTGAACGTCTTGAAGATCGCGTAGCCGTAGATTTCACGACCTATGAAAATTGGCACAACGAAAAACTTCAGACACCAATAGTTCCAAATAAATCAGCATTTATCTTTGAAGGGCTTAGAACACAAGAGAATCAAGAGTACTTTAGAGATTACACTAGACAATAGAACCATGGCCGAAGGAGAGATTTTAAATAAAGTAGCTAATAGCCCCCTCATCACATTTAATCTAGAGGATTTTATGCCCGCTGGAGTCTGTGATTTGGACATCTCTCAGTTTCTTGAAGGTGGCTATGTGTTGCGAGAAAAAAACTTTCGTGACACTCTTAAAATCTTTGACTACAGCCCTTTTCAAGGAAAATTTGTTCGCGTTTTCTGTAGTACAGACGCTATCCTACCCGCTTGGGCAGCACTATTAGTTGCCTCAAAACTTTGTGATCACCAAGCGCGGAGCTACTGGGCGAGTAGTGAAGAATCCTTTTATAGTCAATATTATAGAGAGCATTTGTCTCAATTAAATTGGGATGATTTCACAGGTAAGCCAGTGATCATAAAAGGATGTGGCGATCCTAGAGTTCCTCAAGACGCCTACGTGTTTGCAACCAGTAAAATGAAGCAGGTCGCTAAAAAAATCAGTTATGGTGAAGCATGTTCAGCGGTCCCTCTGAAATAAACTTAAAGTGTAATACTCAAGCCTATGTTTTGGCTTGTTGCGTTTGACCAGTCAGGTAGCATAGGGCCGGAGGTAACTATAGGGCTTAACCCATAGAAATAAAAGAGGTTGAATTGTCCTCTACCAACCTTCGCGTATAAGCCGTATCGCAACGTATTAAATCCATCTACATTATAAAACTTCACACGATAGGAGTCTGAATTCTGATAAGAATAGGCATCTACTTTATATCCTAAAACACCACCCACATAAACCCGGTTATACCTGCCGTTTTTGTTGGTTTTACCACGATAACGAAGCTCTATTAAACCGTCTATATATTCTGTTGCAAACCTGTTGCTTTTATAAGGTTGTCCGGTAAGGTCTCTAACGGATTGTGTACCATTTTCGTCCACATGAATATGTAGGTTTCCATGATAAAAGTGACCGCTATAACCTAATCCATAAGCAACTCCAAAGTGGGACAAACCTATGTGATTCTCTCTGATCAATTGGAATTCCTGAGAATTTGCGATTAGCCCTGGTGCATAACCGTCGGGGACTCCTGCTATCATGAGGAAGGACGTATTAAAACTAAACCCCTCTCCTGGCTCCGGAATATGTACATCCTGCGCATAGCTACAATTGGGGTTGAGAAAAGACGCTGAAAAGATCAGCGCAAAATAGACTTGTTTCATCCCTACAAATTAAGCAATGCCTTTACTCCCCCGAGGTTTAAGGTTGGATATTATTAAACGCTTTTCACGAGGACTTTTCGTTCAGACACCTGTGGCGTTTACAAACGTTACTTACCTAAAATCCATGCAAACATGAGTGGCGCGACAATAGTAGCATCACTTTCTACAATAAACTTAGGAGTATCTGCATCTAGTTTGCCCCAAGTGATTTTTTCGTTCGGCACTGCGCCGGAATAAGAGCCGTACGACGTAGTACTATCAGATATTTGACAAAAATATCCCCAGAAAGGAGTTTCCTCTAGTTCTAGGTCTTGGTATAACATGGGGACTACACAGATTGGGAAATCACCAGCGATACCTCCACCAATTTGGAAGAAACCTATAGAGGCTTCTTTTGAAGTATCTGTGTACCAATCAGCCAGCCACATCATGTATTCAATTCCCGACTTTACAATACTTGGCTGAAGCTCGCCCTTAATACAGTATGAAGCAAATATGTTCCCCATAGTACTGTCTTCCCAACCTGGAACTACTATAGGAAGGTTACACTCTGCAGCAGCGATCATCCATGAATCCTTAGGATCAATTTCATAATACTGTTCTAGAACTCCCGAAAGAATCATTTTGTACATGTACTCATGTGGAAAGAAACGCTCGCCCTTAGCTTGGGCATTCTTCCATATATCTTCTACATGGCATTGAAGTCTTCGAAAAGCCTCTTCCTCCGGGATACAGGTATCTGTTACACGATTCAAACCACGATCAAGTAAGCCTCTTTCTTGCTCAGGAGTCAGGTCACGATAATCGGGTACACGTTCGTAATGACTATGCGCAACAAGGTTCATTAAATCCTCTTCGAGATTAGCCCCGGTACAGGATATAATATCCACTTTACCCTGTCTAATCATTTCCGCTAACGAGATGCCCAGTTCTGCAGTAGACATCGCTCCAGCTAAAGTGATCATCATTTTTCCACCTGAAGTTAAATGTGTCTCATAACCCTTCGCGGCATCTATCATTGCCGCAGAATTAAAATGGCGATAATGGCGAGCCATGAACTTTGAGATGGGCCCTTTGGTCGTTTTATTCATATCCTAAAATACTTAGCATGTCTTTAGATGATTGCTCCGGTGCAAATAGTTGGGTTGATATATTTCCTTCATCGTCCATATTCAATACCACATGTTTGGGAGATGGAATAAGGCAATGTTTGATTCCGCCATAGCCTGCCAATGATTCTTGGTAAGCACCGGTATTAAAAAACCCGATGTACAACGGCTCCTCATCCGTCTTTTTTATCTGGGGTAAGAAGATGGCATTCACGTGTTGTTCCGAATTATAGTAATCATCTGAATCGCACGTCAATCCACCTAACAAAACCCTTTCGTAAGGCTTGTCCCATTTGTTCACCGGAAGCATAATAAATCTCTTATTAATAGCCCAACTATCTGGTAGTGTAGTCATGAAGGAACTGTCTATCATGTACCAAAGTTCTCGGTCATTCTGCATTTTCTGTCCTAAAACGCTGTAAAAATTAGCACCACTTTCACCTACAGTGAATGATCCAAACTCGCTAAAAATATGAGGTTCAGGAACACCAGCGTCTCCGCACATGATCTTGATTTGGTTGATGATTTCTTCGGCAAGGTATTCGTAGTCAAAGTCCATACCCAGGCTGGTTTTCACAGGAAAACCCCCGCCAATATTTAAGCTGTCTAGTGTAGGGCATAAGCGCTTTAGGTCTATGTATAGGTTTACACATTTTCTAAGCTCGTTCCAATAGTATGCGGTATCCTTAATCCCCGTATTGATAAAGAAGTGAAGCATCTTGAGCTCCGCTTTATCATTATCCGCAATTTTCGTTTTATAGAATTCCAAGATATCGCGATAACCTATACCCAGTCTTGAAGTGTAAAATTCAAACTTAGGCTCTTCCTCAGAGGCGATTCTTATACCAACTTTTGCCTTTTTTTCTATTCTTGAAGTTAATTGATCAAGCTCTTCCACATGATCAATTATATTAATCACATTATCATGCCCATGATTAACTAACGCAGCAATATTATCAAGATATCCCTCCGTTTTATATCCATTGCAAACCACATGACGGTCTTTTGGGATCATTCCCTTTGCAGCCATCTTTTGGACAATATCAATATCAAATGCACTCGAGGTTTCTAAATGAACGTCATTGGACAAAACCCGCTCCATGATAAAACTGAAATGATTACTTTTTGTGCAGTAGCAATAATGATATTCTGCATTATAGTCCACCTTCGCCATAGCCACATGAAACATGCGTCGTGCGCGTTGAATATTCTCATCAATGCTAGGAAGGTAGGTAAGCCTTAAGGGTGTGCCGTATTGCTTTAAAATGGGCTTAAGATCAAGGCCATTCCACTCAAGAGTATGGTCTTCTGTCATCTTAAACTCTTGGCTAGGCCAGTCAAAGGTCTGCTCAACGAGATCTGAATATTTGTTTTTCATCGCTAAAAAAAGTGTGCAAATGTAACTTAATTGTTGGTTTTAGCAACAGCCGTTTACAGTAATGAAAATACAACTTCTTCGAAGGTTTGCTTTAATTATTTCATCTATAGCAGTAGGAAATTCAAGCACTTATAAAAAGAACTGATTTAACTAGCGTACAGAGAGTTGAAGGTCTTTAAATCCATCTAGGGTCATGGTTAATTCATCCCCTGAAGAAACAGGAACCATAGGTCCTAATGCACCGCTAAGTAAGATCTCTCCTTTGAGTAATGGGCTCCCTTGATTTTTCATGATTTGAGCCAACCAAAGGGCCGCGTTTAATGGGTCACCCATACATGCAGCTCCTGAGCCCTCACTAACGAGTTCATCGTTCTTGTAAAGCTTCATTTCAATTGAGGATGTCTTTACATTTTCAAGTGCAATACGTTCTGGACCTAGAATAAAATGTGAGCCAGAAGCATTGTCCGCGATGGTATCAGAAATTCCTATTTTCCAATTTTCAACTCGTGAGTCTACAACCTCGATAGCGATGACCACGGCCCCAATGGCATTCTTTATATTTTCTAAAGTGAGATCTTCTTTATCGAGGTCTTCCTTTAAAATAAAAGCCAATTCCCCTTCTGCCTTTGGCATGATTAAATTAGAGACCTCCAATACCCCTCCAGTAGAAAGGTCCATCGTGTGGAAAAGCATTCCATAATCTGGCTGGTCAACGCCCAGCTGTTTCTGAACAGCAGGAGAAGTCAAGCCGATTTTCTTACCTATGATTCGTTCGCCTGCCTCTAACCTATGACGCACAAGATGCTCCTGTACCTGATAGGCTAGGCGGATATCATTGTTTATCTCCTCTCGAAGTGGTGGAATTGGGATGCCTGATTCAAGGGCATTGAACAAATCTTGGGCAAGTCTTTCTACAACGGACATTTCTGAAATTTTAGCTCTTCGAAAGTAATGTATATTTGTGTGGAACCTATACTACCCAAACAGCAGAATTCTATGCCATTTTATCAAAAGAAAGGGCTCTTCCCACACAAACGTCACACTCAATTCCGCAAGGAGAGCGGCGAACTTTACCACGAAGAACTTTTTGGGACTATTGGCTTTGACGGTATGTCCTCTCTCCTATATCACTGTCACCCACCTACCATGGTGAAAGAAGTGAACGGAAGCGTGGATGTTTCACCTAAGATTGCGGTGGAAAAAAACATGAAAGCCTACCGATTAAAAGGGTTTGATGTCCCCCCAACAGATGATTATTTAGAAAGTAGAGTACCCGTATTGACGAACAGTGATTGTACCATCACCTTAGCGGCACCCAGAAAAAGTACTACGACTTACTTTTATAAGAATGCACAGAATGACGAGTTGGTCTTTGTCCATGAGGGATCAGGAAAGCTACTCACGCAGTTTGGGTCGCTCAGCTTTAGTCCGGGCGATTACGTATTGATCCCGCGTGGCATGATTCAACAGTTTCACTTTGATACCGAAGACAATCGGTTGTTTATTGTGGAAAGTGCACACCCTATATACTCGCCCAAACGATACCGGAATTGGTTCGGTCAACTACTAGAACACAGTCCTTATTGCGAACGCGACCTTAGAGCTCCGGAGCACATGGCTCCCATAGACCAATTAGGAGATTTTGAGATCAAAGTTAAGAAAGAAGGCATGTTGCACAGCTACACCTATGGAGCACATCCTTTTGGTGTGGTAGGCTGGGACGGATTTAATTATCCTTACGCCTTCAGCATCCATGATTTTGAACCCATTACAGGACGTGTTCACCAGCCTCCTCCGGTACACCAAACTTTTGAGACCTCGGCATTTGTGGTTTGTTCTTTTGTGCCACGGCTCTATGACTACCACCCACTAAGTATACCTTCTCCATATAACCACAGCAATATAGATTCGGATGAAGTATTGTATTATGTGGAAGGTGATTTCATGTCTAGAAACAACATAGGTCGAGGACAAATCACACTGCATCCTTCAGGTATTCCACATGGACCACACCCGGGAACCTATGAGGGAAGTATCGGAAAGAAAGAAACATTAGAATTGGCCGTAATGGTAGACACCTTTAAACCACTCAAGGTGACCGAGCAAGCCCTGGCATTAGACGCCGGGGATTATCATAAAAGCTGGATACATCATACATAACTAGAGTAGTAAGAGTGGGCATGAACATGCAACCTCTATGACTTAGAACCTATCACCATGAAAAAAACCAATGAAACCGCGATGTTATCGCACGGTTATCACGCGAGTGAATACCAGGGAAGCATGAAGCAGCCTATCTTCCAAACCTCTACTTACGAATTTGAAAATGCACAACAAGGGCGTAATTTTTTCGCTTGGGCAACAGGTGCAGAAGAAATGCCAGAGGGAGAACAACTAGGTGGGATATACACTCGCTTAGGCACACCAAACACCCAACTTTTAGAGGCAAGACTTGCCGTGCTAGATGGTACTGAGCAAGCCGTTGTTTTTGGCTCCGGAATGGCAGCCATCACCTCTACTCTTTTTGAGCTTTGCGCACCGGGAGAGGTCCTTCTTTATACCACGCCTGTCTACGGGGGAACGGACATGTTCATCCACCACTACCTTCAACAGTATAAGGTAAACACCCATCTAGTACTCCGCGGTCAAACCGCCGACGAAGTAATGGCAGAGGTTGGCGCAAAATATCCTGGAGCTAAAGTGTGCGCTATGTATACCGAAACTCCATCTAATCCAACGATGGACCTTTTCTCTATCAAAGAAGCAAGGTCCATCGCAGATGCGTTTAGCACGGTCGAGTTTTCTGTTCCTCTGATCGTAGACAATACCTACATGGGGCCACTTTTCTGTAAAGCACACGAGCTTGGTGCTGATATTGTCGTCTATTCTGCAACAAAATATCTTGCAGGTCATAGTGATGTGATCGCTGGAGCAGCAACAGGATCAGCAGAATGGATGGGACGTGTTAGAATGGCAAGAACCTTTATGGGAGGCATTCTTGGACCCATGGACAGCTGGCTCATTCTACGCAGTTTAGAAACCCTACACCTTAGGCTTAGGGCTCAGGCAGAAAACGCGGGAAAAGTAGCGACGTCACTGCGTAGTCATCCAGCCGTTTCTAGTGTTCGATACTTAGGTAATATTGAAGAATGGGCCCCTGAGCAAGCCGCTATTTTCAAACAAGAATATAGCAGCAATGGATCCATGATTGCCCTCTATATCAAAGGAGGTCAAGAAGAGTCGTTCAAGGTGCTAGATCACCTACAAGTTATAAAACTTGGGGTCTCCTTAGGTTCTACGGAATCCTTAGCAGAACATCCAGCGACCATGACCCATAGTAAAGTCGCGGAAGAGCACAAAGAAGCTTTGGGGATTACACCGTCGTTGATCCGCCTCAGTATAGGTGTTGAAAGTGCCGAAGATTTGATTACTGATCTTTCTCAAGCATTAGACCTTATCCTTCCTTAACTTTAACCGCTCAAAGCGAATATTACATGGACCATACTTTACCCAAACAGTTTGAAAACGCGCAGGATTTTCTACAACTTTTAGGAACCGATTACATAGAAATGTATGTAGGTAACGCCAAGCAAAGCGCATATTATTTCAAAACTGCCTTCGGTTTTCAAGAAGTTGCCTATGCCGGACTAGAAACTGGTGTTTCAGACCGTACTTCTTACGTATTGCAACAAGACAAAATCAGGCTGGTGATCACCTCATCGATGGAGAAAGACAGCGACATTAATCGCCACTTTCTCGAACATGGCGACGGAGTGAAAATTGTAGCCCTTTGGGTAGATGACGCGGAAAGTGCCTATGAGGAAACGACCAAACGCGGCGCAAAGTCTTACCAGAAGCCCACCACCCACTCGGATGACAACGGAAGCGTTGTTACTGCCGGCATCTATACATACGGGGAAACGGTGCACTTATTCGTAGAGCGAAAAAATTATACAGGAGCATTCCTTCCTGGCTATGTTCCACGTACACCCACTTACGCTCCTGAGCCTGTGGGGCTTAAATACATCGACCATATTGTCGGAAATGTCGATTGGGGACAAATGAATGTTTGGGTCAAATTTTACGCAGAGGTGATGGGCTTTACGCAGATCATTTCTTTTGACGACGACGACATCTCCACGGAATATACCGCCCTAATGTCGAAGGTAATGTCGAACGGAAACGGTAGAATCAAGTTTCCAATCAACGAACCTGCTGAAGGAAAGAAGCGCAGTCAAATCGAAGAGTACATTAAATTTTACAATGGCTCAGGTGTTCAGCACCTTGCCCTTGCCACGGACAATATCATTCGTACCATTCACGAACTCCGTGAAAGAGGTGTAGAATTCCTGAATGTGCCTGATAGTTACTATACAGATCTTAAGGATCGGGTGGGTGCTATAGATGAGGATATGGAAGTGCTTAAACGCTACAAAATCTTGGTAGATCGCGATGACGAAGGGTACCTACTTCAACTTTTTACCAAGCCCCTGATGGATCGTCCTACAGTATTCATTGAAATCATACAACGCAAAGGTGCGACGAGCTTTGGAAAAGGGAACTTTAAAGCCCTTTTTGAGGCTATAGAACGCGAACAAGAGCAAAGAGGTACGCTTTAGGTAGACCACTTCGCTGATTAGAATATTTTTAAAGGTAGACCCACGTTAGAAATAGCGTGGGTTTTCTTCATACTAAGCTCTGAAATTCAACGTACCTATTGTATTTTAGACCTAACAAGAACCAAAATCACAACCCTGATGGCGCAACTATTAGCCAATGATCCCAAGCGTTCCTCTTGGATTCCAGTTTCAAATCAAAGCGATTTCCCCATACAGAATCTTCCTTTTGGCGTATTCATCGGTGAAGATGACATCATCACTACAGGAACGCGTATTGGAGATACGGTGATTGACCTCAGTGTTTTACAGCAACTGGGTTACTTCAAAGGAATCGATCTGCCGGATGATGTGTTTTTACAAGACACCCTAAACGACTTTATTGCATTAGGGCGTCCCACGTGGAGAGCTGTTCGCAATAGGTTGGCAGAGCTCTTTGACGAAAATAACGAAACCCTAAAAAGCAATTCCAAGCATCAAAATAAGGCGCTGTTCTTAATAGAACAGGTGCAAATGTTGATGCCCGTGTTCGTTTCCGATTATACTGACTTTTATAGCTCCATAGAGCACGCGACTAACGTTGGGAAAATGTTTCGCGACCCTGATAACGCGTTGCTTCCGAACTGGAAACATATTCCCGTGGGATACCACGGACGTAGCTCATCGATCGTTATTAGTGGCGTAGATCTGCACCGTCCAAAAGGACAACGCATGGCACCAGGAGCAGATGCACCAACTTTTGGACCCTCTGTTCGAATGGACTTTGAATTAGAAATGGCATTCATTACAGGAGAGGGAAAAGCACTTGGACATCGCATTAAAGCAGAAGAAGCGGATGAATACATCTTTGGGATGGTTGTCTTTAATGACTGGAGTGCGCGCGATATTCAAAAGTGGGAATACGTACCGCTTGGACCTTTCTTGGGTAAGAACTTTGGCTCAAGTATGAGTCCTTGGATCGTGACCATGGATGCTCTAGAACCTTACAAGGTCGCTGGACCTATTCAGGATGTAAAAGTGCTGCCGTATCTAGAAACTACTGGGGAAAACAACTACGATATTAAATTGGAAGTGGAATTGACTCCAGAGGGGAAATCTGGTACTGTCATTTCTCGATCAAACTATAAATATATGTATTGGAACCAGAGACAACAATTGGCACATCATACGGTCAATGGTTGTAACATCAATGCTGGAGACATGATGGCCTCAGGTACTATATCAGGTCATACTAAAGATAGCTATGGGTCTATGCTAGAGTTAAGTTGGTCTGGAAAAGAGCCTATCACACTTGATACCGGTGATACTCGCACCTTTATCGAGGATAATGATAGGGTAACGATGCGCGGTTGGTGTGACAACGGTACGATACGAATCGGTTTTGGTGAAGTAAGCACAAAAATTCTTCCTGCCATACAGGATTAAAAATTAGATAGAATTGACACGACTCGTTAAGGAGACACGTGGCTTTTTCATACCTTGATAAGCAACCTAATTAGATGATTTTTTATGTCACAGAAACACAACTATATCTCTAAAGTAGTCACTGATGCTGATGCTGCAGTTGAAGGTTTAGAGAATGATATGACCGTGATGTTTGGCGGGTTTGGATTGTGCGGAATCCCGGAGAACGCGATCCTGGCCATCAGAGATAGAGGCACCACCGGTATTACCTGTATTTCCAATAATGCTGGAGTAGATGGGTTTGGTTTAGGTACTCTTTTGAACACGCGACAAATCAAAAAAATGATTGCTTCTTACGTAGGTGAGAATGATGAATTTGAGCGTCAAATGCTTTCGGGAGAATTAGAAGTCGATCTTGTACCTCAGGGAACTTTAGCCGAACGATGCAGAGCTGCAGGAGCTGGTATACCAGCTTTCTACACACCAGCAGGGTATGGAACAGAGGTCGCTGAGGGCAAAGAAGTACGCGTGTTTAATGGTAAGCCTCATATTTTGGAGCATGCCTTTGACGCACCCTTTGCTTTTATAAAAGCCTGGAAAGGTGATAAGGCTGGTAACCTCATATTCAAGGGTACCGCCAGAAATTTCAACCCCATGATGGCTATGGCCGGGAAAATAACAGTGGTTGAAGTAGAGGAATTGGTCGAGGTTGGCGAGCTGGATCCAAATAGCATTCATTTGCCAGGAATTTTCGTGCAACGCATCTTCCAAGGGGTCCGTTACGAAAAACGTATTGAACAACGCACCGTGCGTGCAAAAGCAGAATAATTATGGGATTGAGTAAAGATCAAATCGCACAACGCATCGCACAGGAGTTACAAGACAGGTGGTATGTAAATTTAGGTATTGGCATTCCCACGCTTGTTGCAAACCATATTCCAGATGGTATTAATGTGGAATTCCAAAGTGAAAACGGCATTTTAGGTATGGGTCCATTCCCTTTAGAAGGTGAAGAAGATGCTGACCTGATTAATGCTGGGAAGCAAACTATTACGGCTTTACCGGGTGCAAGCTTTTTCTCAAGCGCCACAAGCTTTGCTATGATACGTGGTCAACACGTACAACTAACCGTGCTTGGCGCCATGGAGGTGAGTGATAGTGGAGACATTGCAAACTGGAAAATACCAGGTAAAATGGTCAAAGGGATGGGCGGAGCTATGGATTTAGTTGCCTCTGCTGACAACATCATTGTAGCGATGCAACACACCAATAGAAAAGGAGAAAGCAAACTGTTATCTGCTTGCTCATTACCCCTAACCGGGGTTGGATGTGTAAAGAAAATTGTTACCGATCTAGCTGTCCTAGAAGTCGATGCAAATCGTGGTTTTAT
This sequence comes from uncultured Cryomorphaceae bacterium, assembly GCA_905182675.1. GTDB lineage: Bacteria > Bacteroidota > Bacteroidia > Flavobacteriales > Schleiferiaceae > UBA10364. The sequence continues at coordinate 31,214 of CAJJCK010000085.1, forward strand.
CCTTCTTGAACGCGCACCCGGAGTGAGTGTAGAAGAAATTATAGAAAAGACCGCTGGTCGATTAATTGTTGAAGGCGACGTGCCTGAAATGACGTTTTAAGAATTAGTCGTTTGCCCCAACAGATACGGCTCCATCACTCGTGATCGAACCCATAAGTTGGAACAGTGCTATTTGTGCATTCACAGCTTGAAACTGTGCACTCGACTTGCCGTTCTCCGCTGCAAGCCACGCCAATTGCGCTTCGCGCAACTCTAAGCTGCTGGCTTTACCTAATTCGAAGAGTTCATCCATCTTTTGAAATCGCTGCCTAGAAACCTCCGCATTCTCAGACTCTAATCTTGCTACAGAAGTGGCGTTATCAAACATACGTATTGCGTTTTTCACCGCATTTTCCGTGGTTTCACGTACCTGATCTAATCTTCTTTCCGCCTTAAGTGTTTCGATTTGCGTGTTCTGTCGCTGCGTTTGGCTCTGAAACCCTGAAAACAAATTGTAGTTGAAATTCATTCCTGCATTTAAACCTGTTTGCTGAGAAGCACTGAGAAATCCCGCTTCAGCCTGACTTTGATTTACACCATATGATACTTGCGCACTAATGGTTGGAAACAGTGTGGCTTGTTGCATTTTCTCTTGTAACTCAGCTGTCTCTGCAGAAATTTTAGCCAGCTCAAGCACCGCGTTGTTCGACAACATCTTTGTCATCACCTGTTTTACGTCAAACCCCGACAGCACAGTTAGGTTAGCGCCATCTCCCACCGCATAATCACTGTTGTCCCATCCAATGAATGTCGCAAAGGTGTTGCGGGCAGATTCTAATTGTGTTTCTATATTCATCAAACTCACCTTATCACGGTTTAAGTCTACTCGTGCAGAAAGTAAATCGGTGGTATTTGAACCTCCTAATTCGTTCGTGAGCTGGGCTTTCGTAAAGCGCTCGTTAGAGATCATCATACTTTCAGAAGCGGTTGATACGCTACGCTGAAGTAATGACAAGGCCATATATTGAGACCACACTTGGGCAATGGTATTTTCCATCGCCTGACGCTGTACGACGTTAGCGGCACGCTCCGTACTTTTCAATAAGGCGTAACTACGTTGCATGCGACCACCTGCGAATAATACCTGGCTTAGCCCTACTGATGCGTTCTGAGATAGCGACTGTGCTCCTTTTACATCCTGAGTCTGTCCGGTAGCAAACTCAAGATTAGAATTTTGGTTGCTGTAGTTACTACCTGCAGCTGCTGTGATGCTAGGAAGCATCCCTGCATTGCCATAGGTAGCTGAATTCGAGGCTTTTTCAGCATCTAGACCCGCAATGAATAGATCATGATTGTGCTCTAATGCAGCACTGATCGCTTGATCTAAAGTAAGCATCACTTGTGCAGATACACTAAAACTGGCGGTTGCGAATAGGATCGTGATTAGTCTATTCATTTTCCTTGGCTTTATTGATTTCATTAAAATATTGTTCACTTTTCATCTCAATGATCGCTGGCTCTACTTCTTCTCTAGTAGGTTTTTCATTGGTCCAAATGTGCTTGACCAAAACCCGAGCATCATTTACAAGGGCCATCATAGAGGGTAGGACAACAAGTGTGAGCGTCGTAGCAAAACCAATTCCGTAGGCGATTGCAACTGCCATTGGAATAAGAAACTGTGCTTGAAAAGACGTTTCCAAAATCAACGGTGCAAGTCCTGCTATGGTTGTAATGGTGGTTAGGAAGATGGCACGGAATCTACTAATCCCTGCATTATAAATAGCATCATAAACCCCTTGACCTGATTTTATATTGATGTTGTACTTACTCACCAAGACTAAGGAATCATTTACTATGATACCGATCAATGCTACAATACCTAAGAAACTTAAGATAGACATGGGCATGCCATGGATATAGTGGCCCCAGGCAACACCTGTTAAACTCAACGGTATGAGCAACATAATCAGGATGGTTTGAACCAATGAGCGGAAGGTAAATGTAATGGTCAATATGATCAAAAAGAGAATCAAAGGCATCACTGTTTGTGAGCTTTTCTGGGTCTTCTGACTTTCCTTTTGCTGGCCTTCATAGCGCGCGTTTACAGATGGATATTTCGCTAAGATATCAGGTAGGATATCCTGTTGAATCTGTGTTAAAATGGCTGGTGCTGATCCGTTCGGACTGGACAAGTCGCTTTCCACGCGGAATTCTCTTTGGCCATCCAAGTGGTTGATGTTAACCGTTCCACGCTCGATAGTGTAGGAAGCTAATTCTCGCAAGGGCACAGTGCCTTGGGGCGTAGTGATTTCTAACTCTTCTAGGTCCCACAATTGCTTCCGATCCTTTTCATCTAATCGAACCCAGACCTTAACCTCATCCTCTCCCCGTTGTAGCCTCTGGATCTGGGCACCGAAAAAAGTTTCACGCACTTGACTCATGATACCACCTGGCGTAAGTCCCAAATAGCGAGCCTTATCTGTAAGATGTAAAGTAACCTCACGAATGCCCTTTTGGTCGTTATCAACAACATCTGCCAGCGATTCCATGCCTTTGAGTTTCAGCTTGAGGGCGTCCTTAGCTCCTTTTAACTCCTCTAAATCATACGAAACTAAACTGATCGAAACCGGTTTACCAAAAGCTTGAACGCCGCCAAAACTCACGTTATCTGCGCCTGGGATTTCACCAGATGCTTCACGAATATCATTCTGAATCAAGTAGGACGCTGTTAACCGTGTTTCTGAGTCTAAGAGAATCACATTCAACCGGGCTTTTGAAGAGCTTGGTCCAATATTTTTCTGAATAGCTTTTACCACATCCAAGCCATCTTCGCGCTCAGATTTATACTGCTCGTTGACAAGCCAAACCTTAGATTCAATATGATCAATCCACTTCTGGGTTACCGATTCATTCGTTCCGGACGGCATGTCTAAGCTAATATTCAAATTATCACGTTCAATAAACGGGAAAAACTGAGTTCTTATAATACCGCCGCCCATGGCACCAAAAGTGACAATCATAATAGCTACAAAAAAGCTGATCGTGATGATTTTATTTTCTAATGACCATCTCAAAAAGGGTGCATACACCTTATCACGAAAACGGAACAACACCTTAGTAGCCGCATTCTGAACCGGGTTCATCTTAGCATTGCGTTCTAACTTTGAATGACTCAAGTGAGCAGGTAAAAAGATCAAGCCTTCTATCAAAGAGATCGCCAACGTAGCAATCACAATAAAGGCCATTTCAGAGAAAAAATCTCCAGCTCGACCGTCCAAGAAAAAGAAACTAGAAAAAGCTATAATGGTAGTCAAAACAGCAGAAACCACTGACGGAAGTACTTCAATAGTGCCGTCTAATGCCGCCTTCATTAATGGTTTCCCTCCCTCAAAATGAGAGAATATATTTTCGGCAATGACAATACCATCATCCACTAGAATACCAACAACAACGATCATTCCAAATAAAGAGATCACGTTAATAGTGATTCCGAAGTAGCTGGCTAAAACAAACATTCCCGCAAACGATACAGGAATACCAATAGCTACCCAAAATGCGAGGCGCAAGTTCAAAAACAACGCCAATAATATCAGAACCAAGAAAAAGCCTAATAGTCCGTTTTCAAACAGTAAATCTTTACGCTGTTGGAGCGTGACTGAAAAATCAGTGATGATTTCCAGTTGCATATGATCCGTGTTTGCCGTGTATTCTGCAATGTATTCTTTGAGGTACTCACAGGTTTGTAAGAGGTCCTCTTGATCTGTATTGTTAACGGTTATCTCAATAGATGAAATCCCATTATAAGATGCACGTGTGGGTGTATCCTCCCACCTGTTTCGAACCGTTCCAACGTCTTTCAATCGAATTGTTTGTCCGTTGGGTCTGGTCAAGACAATTACATTCTGCAGATCTTGTGCGTCGTACTTCTTATTGCGTGACCGAATCAACATCTCTTCTTGACTCCCTTTAATCGTACCGCCCGTGATGTCTATGTTCGTTGATCTCAGCGCTGTAGCGATCTGATTTAATGAAATGTCATACTTCCGAAGTGTGCTTTTGTCTAATGCTATTTCTATTTCCTCATTAGGAAAACCCGATAGGGATACTTTTGAAATACCCTCTCTAAGCCTTAGTTCGCGTTCTATTTTACGTGCCTCTTTTTTTAAACTAATCAAGTCTACTCCTTCACCTGTCAATGCCATACTCATGGCTAAGGTCAAGTTCTCGCGCTTGGATACCCTCACAGGCTCAAGCCCTGTTGGGAAGGATGCTACATTTTGCACGGCATTCTTTACATCTTCTAAAACTAAGTCTGTATCGTAACCTTTTAAAACTTGAACATCAATTGAGGCGCTGTTTTCGTTAGAGGTTGATGTGTATTGCTCGACTCCTGTTAAGCCTTTAAGATTTTGCTCAATTTTATTTACAACACCTTCCTCGATTTCCTGAGGAGAAGCCCCGGGATATATCATAGTGATGGTCACATTACGTGACTCTACCAGCGGGAAAAAGGTAGTGTTAAGATTGTTGTAGCTGATGTATCCAAAAAGGAAGAATCCAATCAGTAACGCATCTACCCCAACTGGATATTTAATGAAAAATTCTATGAGTTTCTTCATGAGGTGTGTCTCGTTATTTCACAGGTACTACAACTAATCCTGCAGCAGCCTTAAGGGTTGGTTCGTTGACTAGAAGTGCACCTTGTTCCACCCCTTTCACAATGATTTCATTGTCGAGCCACTCCACAACAGTGACTAGTTTTTTAACTAAGACACTGTCTTGCTCTACCATATAGATGTACTCATTATCTACCACCATTGATGCCGGAATTTTCAAGGCATTATCAACCTGTAATCCATCAACCGTACCTGTTAAATACATTCCTTCACGAAGCGTAGAGCCATCCACGTTAACGATAATATTAATACTCTGGGTAGCCGCGTCCACTATTGGCGCTATTCTAGCGATACTACCCTCCCAGGTCCCTGCTATATCAGGAGAAGTGAAATCTACCTTTTGACCAACAACAAGCTGATCCGCATAAGCCAGTGTAACAGCCGTCATAAGTTCATAAGAGCGAGTACTCACAAAAGTCCCTAACGCTCTTCCAGGACTAACCAGGTTACCAAGCTTAACACCGGCCATAGCAACAACACCGTCAAAAGGTGCGCAAATACTGAATTTATCTAGACGTACTTCCGAGCTTTTCGCCTGGTAGTAGGCCGTCTGAATGCCACGTGCAATCAAGAATTTTTCCAGCTTACCCTCTACTTTTGGCATGTGAGATAAGGGGGTATTTAAGCTTAACTCATTATAGTATAATTCAAATGCCTTATACTGACCGCTGTAATCCTGATTGATATCAGGCAACACGCCCAACAAGGCATTAATAAAGTTCCCTTTAACACTCATTGCATTTGCTTTAGCTTCTGCATTATCAAGTTGAATCAACACTTCACCCGCCTTAAAGGTGCGCCCTTCTAAAAATGGATGATCACCACCTTTGAACGTACCGTTTACCTCAGCGAGTAAATCCGTTCTCTGGGCAGCATTCAATTTTCCATAGACAGTTATAGGCAGTTCAATACTCTGGAGATTTGCGGTCATCACTTTAACCTCTAGTTTACGTCGGTCTACTTTGATTTCTTCCTTTGTCGCCATCGACTTAAGCCGGCCAGATATCATAATTCCTACTACGAGAATTGCGATGGCTATGATCGCGTTTTTAACCCATTTCATCATTCGTTGTTATTCAGGTTGTTATTGATTTTCTTTAATGTCTCTAGTGTTATTAGTCTTTCTTCAGCCGTACAACAATTTTTGTGCCGTTGAGCATGGTACTTAAAAAATCACAAAGTCTCTATAAGTAGAAAGTGACAAAGTATTCGAGAAAAGCGCGAGTCCGCAAAAATAATAAGTAATTACTTACTCATTTATAACCAACTCTAATAATCCAACCACCACAGCGTACATCTTGTCTATATCACCAAGATGTATGGCACTAATGGCTCCTTCATGAGCGGAGATAATGGCTCGTATTACTGACTTTGGCTTACCATGACCCACTTCTGCAATGGCCCACGAAAATTGATCGCAAATATCGTCGTATATCTGTTCACGATTGATGCCCAATTCCAACTGAATTTTTGAGGCAGCGAGATAGTATTCAAAGTCCGCAGGCTCATCAATTACTGCCATAGGCAGCTTAATAAAGAACCTCAAAAGATCTATTGGATCACGGTGTGATGCTGCCTCTTCTATATAGTCTAAATACTGTTCATTTCCCTTGGACACCAGAACGTTCAGAAGTCCCGTCTTATTAGTGAAATGTCGAAATATCAACCCTTCACTTACCCCTGCTTCTCTTGCTATTTTCGCTGTTGATACCGCTGCAAAACCCTGACTCCCAAAGAGTGTTATGGCAGATTTTACGATATCTATTTGCTTCTGAGTCATAGTAAGTAATCACTTACAAAGTTACATGAAATTATTTAACTCAGAATGTGATGGGTTTAATGTGCTTCCAACCAGCTGGATCCTGTTCCAACCTCAGCGATCATCGGGATTTCAAGACTTACCGCAGCCTCCATTTTTTCCACTACCAATGCCTTTAAATCATCAAGCTCCTCCTTAACAGCGTCAAAAACCAATTCATCATGAACCTGCAGAAGCATTCTTGACTTCATGCCTGATGACCGCATGGCACGGTCTACTTCAATCATGGCCAGCTTAATGACATCTGCTGCAGAGCCTTGAATAGGAGCGTTTACCGCATTACGTTCACTGTGACCACGCACAACTCCATTGCGACTCTCTATGTCTTTAAGATAACGGCGGCGGCCAGTTATGGTCTCAACATAACCATGTTCACGTGCAAAAGCAACCTGGTCATCCATATATTGCTTAATGCCTGGATAGGTCCTGAAGTATCCGTCTATCGCCTCCTTAGCTTCTTTTCTGCTCATGTCAGTTTGTTGACTCAATCCAAAAGCGCTAACGCCATATACTATTCCAAAGTTGACTGTTTTCGCGTTAGAACGCTGCGCTCTTGTGACCTCTTCTAAAGGCACTTCGAAAACTTTAGCTGCAGTAGCTTTATGGATATCCTCTCCATTTCGGAAAGCTTCGATCATCGACTCATCCTTAGCTAAGGCAGCTATTATTCGCAATTCAATCTGACTGTAATCTGCTGCGAGTAGTGTGTGATTGTCGTTATCTGGGATAAACATGGCCCGCACTTTACGGCCGTTTTCAGTTCGAATAGGAATGTTTTGGAGGTTTGGATTCGTCGAACTCAAGCGCCCAGTTGCCGCTACGGTTTGATTGAAACTGGTATGGATACGTCCTGTCTTTGCATGCACTAATGCAGGCAACGCATCTACATAGGTGCTTTTTAATTTCTTAAGCTCTCTAAATTCCAAAATCTTATCTACGATCGGGTGAACCTTTCGCAAGCCCTCAAGTATATCTTCGGAAGTGGCATACTGACCTGTCTTTGTTCTTTTAGGCTTCTCGGAAAGCTTAAGATCGTCAAACAGTACTTCACCTAGTTGTCTAGGCGATCCCACATTAAATGGTTTGCCGGCGATCTCTAAAATCTCTCCCTCTAGCCTCACTATAATTTCACCCAACTCTAGACTGTAAGAATTTAAGGCTTCCACATCCACACGGATTCCTTCACGCTCCATTCTAGCTAGCACAGGAACAAGCGGCATTTCGATGGTAGAAAACACTTTATCTACGCCAGTCTCTTTTAGTTTCGGCTCGAAAACTTGTTTTAATCTGAAGGAGATATCTGCATCTTCAGCAGCGTAGTCTAAGAGATCGGCCGAGGCGATATCTCTCATATTTTTCTGAGTTTTGCCTTTTTTACCCAATACTTGCTCTATAGAAATGGTCTCATAGTTCAAATAAGTCTCGGCAAGAATATCCATATTATGGCGCATATCCGGTTGGATCAAATAATGAGCGATCATTGTGTCAAACAATGGACCTCGTACTTCCACTCCGTAGTTCATCAATACAGATAAATCGTATTTGATGTTTTGACCAATTTTCTCAACGGATGTACTCGACCAGAATGGCTCAAAAGCATTGATGATTTCTTCTGCTGCAGCTCTTTCTTGAGGTACGGTAACAAAGTATGCCTTGCCCTCAGCGTAACTAAAGCTCATACCTACAATCTCCGCGTCCAACACCTCTAATGACGTGGTCTCTGTATCAAAGGCCACCGATGATTTCTGGGTCAACAAACGTGCAAGCTCTCTCGCTTCAGGAAGGGTTTCTACCAGTTGGTATAAGTGATCCGTAGTCGCAACAGAATCCCTACCTGAGGCGCTAATTAAGGTAGCCGTCGTATCAGGTTCTGGCCCACCGAACAAACTCATTTGATCGTTAGAAACAAGCCTAATTTCTTTGACCTGTTTTTTAGTCGCTTCACTTGATGTTGCAACAGCCTCAGTTCCTCTTTTTAACCCTAACCTTCGGCCTAATGTCCTAAATTCTAGCTCCTCAAAAATGGTCATCAGCGCATCTTGGTCCCACTCGTCTCTCGTTAGTGTTTCTGGCTCAAGCTCCACAGGTACCTCGAGAATAATTCGAGCCAATTTTTTAGACAAGATTCCTAGTTCTGCATTGTCACGGATTTTCTCGCCTAATTTTCCTTTGATTTCACCTGCATGCGCTAAGGTCTCTTCTAGGCTTCCATACTGCATCAGTAGCTTAGCGGCAGTTTTTGCACCTACTCCCGGTAACCCAGGAATATTATCCACCGCATCACCCATCATGCCTAAATAGTCGATGACTTGATCTGCATTAGAGAGTCCAAAACGCTCACAGACCTCTGGTACTCCCCATACTTCAGGAGGGTTTCCTCCACGGCCTGGTCGATACATGAAAATTTTATCGCTCACTAATTGTGCGAAATCTTTGTCAGGCGTCATCATATAGGTGGTGAATCCTTCCTTCTCCGCCTTTTTAGCCAACGTACCGATCACGTCATCTGCTTCGTAACCAGGAACACCTATTGCAGGTATTTTAAATGCCTCTAGAATTCGATGTATATAGGGCACTGCTGATTTTATAGCCTCGGGAGTTGCTTCTCTATTGGCTTTATACTCTGGGAAAATCTCATGTCGTTCCGTGGGCTGAGGAAGATCAAAACAAACGGCGATATGCGTTGGGTTTTCCTTAGAGAGTAGGTCTAACAACGCGCTGGTAAAACCATAAATTGCCGAAGTATCCAGGCCACCGGAAGTGATTCTTGGGTTTTTTGCAAACGCGAAATAAGCCCTGAAAATAAGGGCATACGCGTCTAAAAGGAATAGTTTTTTATCTGTATCT
>CAJJCK010000086.1 GCA_905182675.1 uncultured Cryomorphaceae bacterium
AAGCTGTCTGCAAAAACCTCGGAGAGTGAATCTGCCAACGCTATGTTGGATGGCAGCAAGTAGGATTGACCTAATTCTTGGAGTCTATTTTCATCTACCTGAGCGTAAAGTGCGGAGAGTGAAATTATAAAAGCGAAGAGGGCGCGCATGGAATTAGTCTTCCGAATGCATGAATTCTTTCTTCGCCATAAGTTGAACATCTGATTCAACGTGATCTTCATCTGGAACACAACAATCTACGGGACAAACTTCAGCACATTGAGGTACTTCATGAAATCCAATACATTCCGTACACTTGTCCGTGACTATATAATAAACGTCGTAATCTACAGGTTCTTGGGCCTCATCGGCATCATATTCTTTGCCTCCAGGAGTAATTATTTTCCCAGAAACATCAGTTCCGTCATTAAATCGCCACTCTAATGCGCCTTCATAAATAGCATTATTAGGACACTCTGGCTCGCAGGCTCCACAATTAATGCATTCGTCGGTGATTTTAATAGCCATATACCTTGGTTACTTTAGCTTTGCAACTCTAACACAAAGGTAACGACAATGTTTTTTTCTGACCATAGGATTGCTGCAGTTTCGCGCTTGGGCCAATTTTTAAGGGAGTTTTCTTCTGATTCCCCTATTTCAGGAGGCTTGGCAGATATTGCCGAAGAGCTAAAGGTGGCTGTTACGAAATCTCACAGGCACAATGGATGGTTTATCACTGACAATGTGATGTTTGCCATCTCTTCTTGGGGTGATGCATTGACTGAAGAGCACTTAAATCTGTGGCGCAGCAGCGAGGGTGGTGTCCAAGAGGTAAACCGCCGTAGAGTTGGTGTGGTCATGGCAGGAAATATTCCGCTCGTCGGCCTTCACGACTTTATTAGTGTTTTTTTGAGTGGTCATTTCGCCGTCGTTAAAATGAGTTCAGACGATGAATGTCTTTTACCAGTTTTAGTCAAAGTATTGCTTCGGGAAAATCCATTGTTTGAAGGGGACTGGGTTTTTGTCGATCGTTTAGACAATATAGAGGCGGTCATCGCTACAGGTAGTGATAATACGTCTAGATATTTCGAATATTACTTTGGCAAGTACCCTAATATTATCAGGAAAAACAGGACTTCAGTAGCTGTTCTTGATGGCACGGAAACTGAGCAGGAACTCGTCGCCCTAGGAGAGGATCTGTTCCGATATTTTGGAATGGGATGCAGAAATGTAGGACATCTACTGGTTCCAGAAGGATATGACATCCAATTGGTTTTTGCCAACATCGTTGGTTGGGACGACATTGTGAATAATAACAAGTACGGTAATAACTATGAATACTATCGCGCTTTGTTTCTTTTGAATCAAGATGATTTTTTAGAGAACGGTTTTCTGATTGTTAGAGATAACAAAGAGTTACACACTCCAGTGTCTATTCTCCACCACAGCACTTATATTCTCCCGAAAGGTCAAGACCGCTTGGAAGAATGGGGCGATCAAATTCAGTGTGTAGTAGGGCATGGATTCCTGCCTTTTGGAACTGCGCAGCTGCCTGAGCTTTGGGATTATGCTGATAATGTCAATACAATGGCCTTTTTAGGCTCCTTGTAATAGCTATTTTCTTTCCAGCGCGCCAATTGTAGCAGATTGACTTCTAAGCGTTCCTTCTAAATCAAGCATTGGCGAAATGTTCGTAGGGTTTGATTTTGCGAAAAGTGTGGAAATGGAGTCAGGCTTGAACTGCCATTGATCAGCAGGAATAAGTGTGCTAGGTGAGAAGCCCCAATTCAAATTAAACATGGTATCATCAAACATCAAACTGTCTGACAGGTCGTAGTGACCAAGTTCAGGGTTAGGTTCTATCCTCAAGGCACAAGACTTGAAATTCACCAAGAAATTGTCGTTTGGGTCTATGCCCATAGCGACTTCGTTCGGGAGTGTTCCGCTAATTAATGAGTTGGTGTACAACGCCGAAATTGGCCTGGTATAACGCATCCCTAAGGCATCTTCATAAAAATTCACCATTCCTACAGAAGTCCCTCCTC
>CAJJCK010000087.1 GCA_905182675.1 uncultured Cryomorphaceae bacterium
GAAATTTGCTGCTTGCCTAAGATTTGCTCTAATTCAATATTAATGGCTTCTTCGTTTGGAGATTTAGAGTGAAACACGGTTATATTACTTTCTCCATCATTTGATCTTCCTGGAAAAATATTGCTAACGAATAATATACCTTTAATTATCTTTTTTAACTCCGATGGAATCAATATGCCAAAAGCTGAATCAGCAATGTCACAATCACCGTCCAAGCTGTAAAAACTTGTGCATAAGGGTGCATACGATAGTTTATTGAGGTGTGTTTTCAAGGAGACTGAGGAGATTACATCTGCCAAAATATAAGTTGGTAGAGTAGATACAATTCTTTCGCACAGAATCCGCTTGCCGTTGACTATGACCTCGAATCCCGAGCTTAAAGACGTTATTCCTTCTACTTTGTGTCCGAGCATACATTCATTTTTAAACTTTGCCTCAAATGCATGTCCAATAGAAGAGAAACCACCTTGAATATTAGTTGTAATTCGTGGAGAAGATGTATTGTTAAGCACTGTCCTAAGAAGCGATCCATAGCGTTGCTCACCTAACTTCATTGATTTTAAGACCGTTAATGCACTTAGTTTTTTGATGTCTCCAGCATATATACCACCAAGCACGGGATCTACAAGCTTGTTTACCGCTTCTTCCCCTATTCTCCGTTTCAGAAAATCATAAACCGTCTCATCATTAGCGATGCCTTTTTTGCAGAACGGCTCTATTAAAAGCCTAAGCTTACCTTTAGTAGACATCCAATTTCCTAAGAATATATCTTTTAACCCAAGAACAGGTTTAATTCCATTTCGCTGATATATATATCTTTTTTTACCCTTTGCAGAAGCCGTAACAACTTGATCTGAAATACCGAGATAACTTAAGAATTCTAGCAATAAAGGACTCTGAACACAGCTGCTTGGTCCTTGATCTAAAATGTGTCCGCGCAAATATTCTGTCTGCAACATTCCCCCGGCATGATCTGAAACATCAATAATCTTAAATTCGATTCCAGCCGTTTTAGCTTTCCATGCCGCACCCATTCCTGCTGCGCCAGAACCAAGAATAAGTAGTGGTATTTTCTCAGGCATCAAAGCGCTCCCTTGTTAATCCATTCAGCTACAAGTTGAGCCCAATCATTTCTATCGTTAAGGCACGGAATACTAACAAAAGATGTTCCACCGAAACTTAAAAACTCCTCCCTGCCTTCTATATTTATTTCCTCTAAAGTCTCCAGACAATCAGATACAAAGGCAGGGCAAACTATAGCTAGTTTATCTTTTCCTTCACTGGGGAACTGCTCCAAACGTTCTGCTGTATAGGGTTCTATCCAAGGGTCTCGACCAAGACGACTTTGATAAGACGTGCTGTATTGATTTTCTTCAAGCCCCAGAGCCTTCACTACAAGTTCAGTTGTTTTTGTAGTCTGATGTTTGTAGCATGTTCCATGTGCTTCGGAGGGAGTTGTGCAGCAGTTTTCACGCTTATAGCAATGACATGATGTAGAGTCACTTTTACGCAAATGACGAACAGGGATACCGTGATAACTAAACAGTAAGTGGTGATCCTTAGGCAATACTTCAAAAATACTCTTAGTCAAAATCTGAATGTAACTTTCTTCATCAAACCAGGGTTTCTTAAACTTTAGTTTTAATCCCGGATATTCCTTTTCGACAATCTCTTTGACACGGTCAACAACAGATTCATATGAACTCATAGCGAAATGCGGATATAAAGGAACCACATATAACTCTTCTAAGTCAGGGTGTTTGTCGTGTATTTCTTTCAGTTTATTCGAAATACTCGGCGCAGCATAACGCATTGCCAAATATGTTTCGTAAAGACTATGTTCCCGCACCTTTTTTACTAATCGTTCGGAAAGCGTTATTAACGGGGAACCTTCGTCCCACCAAATGCTCTTGTAGGCGTCTGCGCTTTTCTTAGGGCGTACATTCAATATGATGCCCTTAACAAGGAGCCATCTTGGGATTTTAGGAACATCGATAACATGATCATCCATTAAAAACTCTCCTAAATATTCCTTGACGTCCTTAACTCCAGGACTTTTTGGCGAACCCAAATTAATTAATAACGCTACTTTACTCATGATTGCTGAACATACTTTTTCGGTGTAATTCCATATTTTTTCTTAAAAGCCGATATGAAGTGAGAAGCACTTCCATATCCTAACGCATAAGCGACCTCACTAACTTGTGAACGACCTTGATCAAGAAGCGTTTTCGCACTATTCATCTTGTAATCTAATAAGTATCCCCCAACAGTATTACCATACATTTCTTTAAAACCACTCTTGAGCTTATATTCACTAATACCCACTTCTATCGCTAATTGAGCTATTGAGGGCGGAGCAGTCATACGATTTACAAGCTCCTGCTTAGCTTGTTTTATTTTTAATCTAATAGTCTCGTCTCGTAGGAATGGACAGGCTGCATTGGCCTCGTTTTTCTGATCAAAGTGCAAAGCAATAACCTCAAATATTTTTCCACGAGAAAATATTTTCAAAGACTGGGGACTAAGATCAGATGTAAAAAGACTTTCCAAAGTCCACTTCACCTGAGAGAGAAGTTCTTTCTCGTCATACAAGGGCTTATTGGCATTTTCTCCTTTTAAAAAGGGTAACAGGCTTCCTGTATCAACAAATAAACCATGTAGTTCATCAATAGTGGTATACATAGCCACCCAACGTGCACCATTATCAGTCTTGATTGTAAAATCAAGTTCCTTCTCAGGATTATACATGAAATAATAATTACCCTCAGAAAGCTGTTTGGAATATTGAGGACCAAAGTGAAAATTTAAGGGGCCTTCAAGAGCAAAATAAAACTGTACTACACCAAATGGTATACTTAGTTCAATATCACTGATTGCATTTCTAGTATCACTACTCAGAAACAATGACATTCCGTTATCTGCAAAGCGTTCTTCAAAACATCGTTTGTCGGTATTTCCTATAAAAACTACGTTGTTTATCGACATTTTTTATTCGTTTCAGCAAATATATCATAGCAACAACGCTATTTCAATAGAGTTCTATATTATCGATGGTTTTTTAACGTATGGCGACACTTTTAATTCACTGTAGCTAATAATTTTGTACTCAAATTATATTTATACATGATTGGTCATTCCTGGTATTCCTTTGGAGTTTCATTTCATAATTCGCCAGTTGAAGAGCGACAAAAATTTGTCTTTTCAGATGAGGACCTTAAACTATTTTATGAAGTTGTTCTTCCTAAACACGAATGTTTTGGATTTATCGTGAGCACCTGTAACAGAACAACTTTTTTTCTACATGGTAAGCACCCGGAAAGAGTCGAGAAAGCCTTTATGTTTACTATGTCTAACGGAGGAGATATTTTAGAAGTGGGCTACAGGTGCATAGGAATAAAAGCTGTTATGCACTTGTTTGAGGTGGGTGCTGGTATGGATAGTCAAATACTAGGAGATTTTGAAATCATAGGCCAACTTAGGCGAGCATTCCAATTCTCAAAAGCCCATGGTGTATCCAATGGGGATATCGAAAGAGGAATGAATAATGCCATACATTTTAGTAGAAGAGTTAAAAATGAAACTGATTTTTCATCAGGTATTTCTTCAACTAGTTATGCCGCACTAAGATTTCTTCAATTCGCTTTGCCCAATTTTAATCAGGCTAAAATACTGATAGTCGGTATAGGTGAGATCGGGCACAAAACTCTTGATAACTTGATCTCTGTAAGGGGGTCTAAGAATATAACAATAACTAATCGTACCGATGAAACTGCAGAAATCACTGCTGATAGGAAGAATATTGGTTTCTTACCGTGGGCAAAATGGCAAAATGCTTTGGAATCTTTTGATGCTGTTATCTGTGCATCAAAGTCACCGCAATATATTTTATCAGGTAGCGATTTAAAACGCGA
>CAJJCK010000088.1 GCA_905182675.1 uncultured Cryomorphaceae bacterium
GTAATTCCACATCTAGTACTGTGGTTGTTTTTGCAGATATGGGCGAAACAAATACCTGCCAATGCTCCCAAGAATTATGTCCAACACCTAACGAGAATTATCCGTATATAGGGGCTTCAAAAGTAGATATCGGGACGAGATTAGTGTCGCCGGCAGCATAACCCGGTGAAAATTGTGAACGAACGTTTGCTTGATCGGAAACGTTCCAAAGGGTTTATTTAGGCGATCCTGTTACCGTAGACGTCCATTCCATTTTATCTGCATTTTTCGTTATTGCACTGGCTTGTCGACTGATGCCCTAATTTGCCTCTAGAAGGTGTATCGTGGTCCAGTGAGACCCCACTCGTTTCAGGTTCTCTCGCGTTAATAGCGAAAAATTGGCATTGTTTTCTCCTCCCGCATTCCAGTTACTCAGGTCTGTGAAAGAGCCTGAAGCACTGTACAACGCTTGTCTAAAAACACCCGTATCCACAGTAGAAGCCGTTTAAGATTCCTGAGGAAACATGGGTGCCGTAACTAGGAAAAAAACAAAAATTAGGGTAGGTTTCATAAACTGTCTTTGGTTATACCTACTCCGCCTAATGAGTAGTCTAACCATCTACTTCTTTGACTTGAATTTGTTAATGGCTGTTTTCGCTTCTTGAGAAAGGATCAGCTCGCCACTCACGGCAGCACGTTCAGCTAGTAATTCATCCCAGTGCTCTGTTCCTTCCCAAAATACGCGCTTGAGTCCTTTCATTGCTTCCGTAGAGCTTGACAATAGCTTTGATGCTAATGCTTCTAACGCATCATCCATTTCTTGTGCCGATTCAAATACATCGTTATACAATCCATGTGTTGCTGCCCATTCTGCACTGCGCCACTCTGTAGCGTTAATAGCCAGATCAGACATCCCCGCCAAGCCCAGTTTACGCGCAACAGCAGGACCCACAACAAAAGGACCGATGCCCACGGCCAATTCTGATAACTTCACCGCTGCGTGCTTGGTCGCGAAACAATAATCGACACTTGATGCTAATCCAACACCGCCGCCTACTGCTTTGCCTTGAATGCGACCTAAAATCAATTTAGGGCATTTACGCATGGCATTTATCACGTTAGCGAACCCGCTAAAAAAAACTTTCCCCGTGTCTAGATCTTCAATAGAAATCAGCTCATCAAAGCTGGCCCCTGCGCAGAAGGCGCGTTCACCACTACTTTTTAATACCAAGATTTTTACCTGGTCGTTTTCGCCCAGTGTTGTAATCGTGTTAGAGAGTTGAGACAACACTTTTCCTGGTAAGGAATTAGACAACGGGTGATAAAACTCTACGGTCGCTAAACCGCGACTATCTATGGTGACTTCTACGCCGCCTAAGTGTACTGCTTCATTCATAACAATTTGTTTAGTCTTGGTTTAGCTTCTTGACCATGGTCAAAATGGTAGTCACCGCCACAATTTCGTCTGTATCATCATAAACCTCAACATAGTATTTCACGATCCCTTTTGCGACATCGTCTTCACTACGTTTCTCTTGGTCTATTTTTTCTTTTACCGTTAGTTTAACGCCTATCGTCGTGCCTGGATAAACCGGTTTGGTAAACCTGCATTCATCTATTCCGTAGTTCAAGAGGACTGGTCCTTTCTTTGCTTCTACGAAAAGTCCTGCCGCCTTACTCAAAATAAAATATCCATGTGCGACGCGACCCTCGAATATGGTTCCTTCTAAACTCGTTGCGTCGACGTGAGCATAAAAATTATCGCCACTTACATTAGCGAAATTTGTGATGTCTGATTCTGTTACCGTGTGCTTTGCTGTATACACTGTAGCCCCTACTTCAAGCTCCTCAAAGTGCTGGCGGAATACGTGTGGACTTGCTTCTGGTCGAGCAGCACCTGGCTGGTACTGCTGAGTAATGGCCGTGATATCGTCTGGATGACCCTGAATCGCGGTACGATGTAAGTAATGCAATACGCCACGCTTTCCGCCCATCTCTTCTCCACCACCCGCACGGCCTGGGCCACCATGTTTCATTAACGGCATTGGTGAGCCGTGTCCAGTGCTTTCCTTCGCCATTTTTGCATTCATGATATGAATGCGGCCGTTATATGCAGCAGCTTCTGTTGTGAATGCCACAATATCTGCCGTGTTTTTACTGGTAAAGGAGGTTACTAAAGAGCCTCTTCCCAAGGCGGTTAATGCCACGGCTTCGTCTAGCGTCTTATAAGGCATCAGCGTACTTACCGGCCCAAAAGGCTCTACTTCGTGAACTGCGGTCTTGTTAAAAGGGTCGCTGTTCACCATAAGTTTTGGTGTGTAAAAAGCTCCTGATTCTGTAGCTCCAATAAGATCTAGGCTTGGGTTATATACCAATTCCTGTTCAACGAGCAACTTGTTCATTTCTGCCTCTACACGTCCAATCTGCTCGTGTGTGGCCAAAGCGCCCATGCGAACACCTTCCGATTGAGGATCGCCCATCACCGTTTTTTGTAAGCGCGCAATTACCGCATCTTGAACCGCTGGCAGTAGGTGTTCTGGCACCATCGCCCGTCGAATAGCGGTACATTTCTGCCCTGCTTTTGTCGTCATTTCATTTGCCAATTCTTTAACAAAAAGCGCAAATTCAGGATCCTCTATACGAACATCTGGCCCTAACACTGAGGCGTTCAAACTGTCCGCTTCTAGATTAAATGGTACGCTGCGCTCGTTCAAGTGAGGCAATCCACGCAACATCTGTCCTGTCGCTGCAGAACCGGTAAAAGTGATCACGTCTTGAAGGTCTACATGCTCAATAATACCATGTCCCTTTCCGCTCACTAGCTGCAAAGCTCCTTCGGGTAAAATCTTACTATCAATTATGGCCTTGACCATAGACTCCGTGAGATACGAAGTGTATTCTGATGGTTTCACGATGGCAGGAACCCCTGCCATTAGGTTAACAGCAATCTTTTCTAGCATTCCCCAAATAGGGAAATTAAAAGCGTTGATGTGTATGGCTACTCCCTGCCTAGGAACCATAATGTGATGACCTATAAACGTGCCCTCCTTGGATAATCGGGCCACATCTCCCTCCACATAATAAGGCAAGTCAGGAAACTGACGGCGCAGGGAGGCGTTCGCAAATAGGTTTCCTATTCCACCCTCAATATCTATCCAACTGTCCACCTTAGTAGCTCCAGTTGCCCAACTTACATCGTAAAATTGGCGCTTGATCGACGTTAAGTGTAGCGCTAAGGCTTTGAGCATCCTGCCGCGCTCTTGGAAAGTCATCTTACGTAAAGCTGAACCGCCAACCGACCTGCCGTACTCCAAAATCGCTTTATAATCTAGACCTAATGAACTGACCGTCGCGATGTCTGCACCTGTGATTGCATGGCGTGCGGTATACTCTGTTCCTGATCCTGCTTCCCAATTTCCTAGGATGTAGTTTTTAACCGTATTCATTATTTATGTGTTTGATAGGTTCCTTTATGCACTGGTCGATCTGTCTCTAATTCACGTAGCGGTGTCACCTCCTTCAACGTCTCGTTACACTCGCGGGCCAGTTCCATGTAAAGCGCTGTACCCTCCGTTTTCCAGGTAAGCATTTCATCGCTGACCTGCTTCACTACTTTTCCGGGATTACCCACAAAAATACTCCGCTCGGGAATCACACTATTCTGTGGTACAAAGGCTAGTGCTCCAACAATAGATCCCGCGCCCACATTACAGTGATCCATGACTACAGCATTCATTCCTATGAGCACATTCTCACCCAAGGTTCCTCCATGAATAATTGCGCCATGACCTACATGCGCCATTTTCTTTAACCTGGTCTCCGTTCCGGGGAACATGTGTACCACACAATTCTCTTGCACATTGACACCCTCTTCTAAAATGATTCTTCCCCAATCACCTCTCAATACAGCTCCTGGTCCTACATAACAATGTGCACCTATGACCACGTCTCCGGTCACATTCGCTTGAGGGTGAATAAATGCGGTCTCGTGTACCACGGGGACAAAGTTCAGAAACTGATAAATGGCCATAACTCGTAACTATTAAACGCGTTCTATAATTGTGGCATAGCCTTGACCCACGCCAATACACATGCTCACTAAGGCATATCGCTTGCTTTGTTCTTGTAATTCTAGTGCCGCAGAAAGCAGAATTCGGCCACCTGTAACGCCTAGCGGATGGCCTAATGCGATCGCGCCACCATTGGGGTTGACACGTGGGTCGTCGTCCTTTAAGCCCAAGGCACGAGTACAGGCCAAGACCTGTGCAGCGAACGCTTCATTCATTTCAATAACATCCATGTCGTCTAGGGTCAATCCCGCTCTTAACAGGGCTTTTTTAGTGGCCTCTACAGGACCAATTCCCATAATACTTGGCTCCACCCCTGCAACAGCAGAGCTAACTATTCTTGCCAAGGGCTTGAGGTTGTGTTTTTCCACAGCCTCGCTGCTTGCCATCAAAAGTGCCACTGCACCATCATTTAAACCGGAGCTGTTTCCAGCGGTTACAGAACCGTCTTTCTTGAATGCTGCACGCAAACCACCTAGCCCCTCTATGGTGGTAGCTGGTTTCATGAATTCATCCTCTACAAAAACAACAGGATCTGCCTTGCGTTGAGGAATCTCTACCGCAAATTTCTCCAGTCTAAACCTACCTCGTTCTTGAGCGCGGGCAGCCTTTTGCTGCGACCAGTATGAAAAGGTATCCTGATCTTCGCGACTGATACCGTACTTCTCAACTAAGTTTTCTGCGGTCTCCCCCATAGCATGTGTGCCATAGAGCGCTTTCATTTTTGGATTGGTAAAACGCCATCCAAAAGAGCTATCGTACATCTTACTGTCTGTTCCATAAGCGGTAGCGGACTTACTAACCACATAAGGACCTCTGCTCATGTTTTCAACACCACCTGCAATAAACAGATCACCGTCGCCTGCTTGAATGGCTCGGTGCGCGTGAATAGCAGCGCTCATTCCTGAGGCACACAAACGATTCACGGTCTCTCCAGGCACACTCCACGGCATTCCCGCAAGCAATAAAGCCATACGTGCTACATTTCTATTGTCTTCTCCCGCTTGGTTCGCACAACCTAAAATCACATCGTCCACTAAAGAGGGGTCGAGATCCGGATGTTTTTCCAATAATTTAGCGATTGTCATTGCCGCTAAGTCATCCGTGCGAATGACAGAAAGCGTGCCTTTAAATTTGCCAATTGGGGTTCTTACACCGTCTACAATGAAGGTCTCTTTCATAGTTTCCATGGTTTTTCTGTACGGTATACAGTGCCCTTGAAGTAGGCAACGCATTTTCCATCAGAATTGGTGATGTCTATTTGGTAGAGTCCCGTTTTTCGAGTCTCGTTAATTTGTGTCGCAGTTGCAATAAGTGTCTCGCCTGATTGAACAGGAGAAAGGTGGTTAATACTCGTCTCAACGCTGAGGCTTTGAGTTCCTCCGCCGTTAGAAGCAAAAGCAAGTGCCGAGTCTGCTAAAGAGTAGGATATTCCCCCATGCGCAATTTTAAACCCGTTCGTCATTTCTTCTCTAACGGTCATTGATAAGACAACACTCCCTACTTCCGCGTGAACCACTTCTATGCCTAGCCATCTACTAAATGCGTCGTTAGCCATCATGTGGTTTACGATATCTATTGCCTCGTCCATTTAAGCGTCTGTATTTGTTTTGTCCTGCAGCACCGCCATTTCCAAAGCTTCAATAGCGCAATCCAATAAAAATAAAATGTTCCCAGCAGCTTCAGGGTCTGCTGGGTTGTTCTCTGTAACATAAAGATACAGCTCGCTCAAGGTGTTTGGTGAACCGCTGAGTTTAATGAGTGCTGCAGTGTCCAGGCCATTGTCTTGTTGGTGGGTTTCATACTCCTCTGTTTTCTGCTCTAGTAGAGCCACCCATTTCTCCTCTCCAAGCATGGTCGTGCGCCACCCCATTTTTTGAAATGACCACTTGAGAATAAGTACTGCTTTTAGCATCCAGCTATGTGCCTCCTCATCCATTCCTTCGTCGGCATCCATAAGAGTGCCCACGATATAGGGTTGCTGGTCTAAAAAATCGTAAAATTGGCTTTGGTAGAACTCCGGCTTCCAACCCTCTACCTCTAACATGCCTACTTTAAGCGAAATCGCTCCGTCGTTTTTAGGTGTATTCATATCTACGAATTTAAGCATAAAAAAAGCCCCAAGCACGGGGCGTGAGGCTTTCAAACTAACAGTTTAAAAGATGGTTTTTCTACCCTTTACATCGAGTTAAAGAGTGCTTTTAACCATCGTTGTATGCGGAATTCCGTCCTCTAAGAATTCATCACCTTCCGCTATATAGCCTTGAGAACCGTACCATTTTAACAAGTAGGACTGGGCCATTAACTTAACTGGGCCATGGTCTCCAGTGTTGTAGAGGATCTCCTCAGATCTGCGCATGAGTTCTTTTCCCAGGTCACCGCCTCTAGCGCTTTGCGCGACTACTACACGACCTATAGAGGCTTCAGGATAGTAAACACCTGCAGGTAAAATACGGGTATAGGCAACTACTGCCCCGTGGACTTCCTTCCACAAGTGCAGGCATTGATCGTCATAGCCGTCAGCGTCTAAATAGACGCATTCTTGCTCCAAAACAAAGACTTCGCTTCGCAAGCGCATTATCCCATAAATCTCCGTTGTTGTTAACGCGTTAAACTCCTTCACCTTCCAGGCCATATGTATTTGTTTGTTTTGAAACTGCTGTTTTACCTATAAGTACCAAAAGAAACACGGCCCCTAATGTAGAGGCTATGGTTCCCGCTATGCTCGTTTCGAACACCTTACTCAGTGTATATCCCCCTAAAGAACCTATTAATGCGAAGCCGGCTGAGAGCAACAGCATTGCGCCTAGTTTCTCAACCAGTAAATAGGCCGTTGCCGCAGGAGCAACAAGCAAGGCGACGACTAATATCGCGCCTACGCTTTCAAAGCTTACCACCGTTGTAAGACTAACCATAGACATAAGGCTGAGATTCCACGCGCCCACGCCTATGCCTAAAACAGCTGCGTAGTCTTCATTAAAACTTGTCATTTTCAGTCCTTTATACCCAAAGAAAAGATAGACTAAAATGCTTAAAAGAAGTATTCCGGAGGCCCAAAGGGCAGTTGGTCCCATGTTCTGTCCGTGAAACATCCAAACATCAAACGGTACGTAGGCGATCTCGCCATATAGCACACATTCTTGGTCTAGGTCTACACTGTCGCTCCAAAAAGTAATCATCACCACTCCGATAGCAAAAAGGGTGGTAAATGTCATGCCTATACTAGCATCGCTTTGCACCTTTAACCGCTTTCGCAAGAGTTCTATCAATACCGTCGCTAAAACACCTACAGAAGCCGCTCCTAAAAACATCCATATACTAGCCCTGCTCTGGCTCAGCCAATAAGCAATTGCAATTCCCGGCAACACCGCGTGCGAAATGGCATCTCCTATCATGGTCATTTTACGTAGCACCAAAAAAGTGCCAAGAAGTGCGCACGATAGTGAAATAAACGATGCTGTTAAAGCTATAGATAACGATGGGTTCATTTTATTTCAGGTATCCAGCAAGCGGTATGCGGTAGCTTATGCCCGTGCCTATAAATATTCCTGTTGTCGGGAGATTCGCGTTCGTGTATGTACTAAGGTTCAAGCCTGCGTAAACATCTAGTTGAAGATCGTTTGACAATAGCTTTGTGAAGCCTCCGTCAAAGTACGGGGTGTTATAGAATTGACTGCCTGCCCAGAACCACTCTGAAAAATACTCTACATAAATGCCAAAGTCATTTCCCAAATCATAGCCCGCTGCTAAAGAAAACATGCCATCTGAAACAAAACCATTAGACCCTACTAGACCTCCAGAAACACCAATGTTTGAAGCTATCCCAAGGCGCGTTGTAAGAGATTTTTCCAGCATCAAGCGCTGCTCATGAAAGACCAGGTTTGACTGAACGGGGGCTCTATAGTCTCCCGCAGCCACCCATGGCAATGTAACGTGACTCAACCAAGTAGCGTGAGGCAAGAAGGCTGTTTCTTCGAGTAAGTTATATTTGATTCCAAAGGTCACTGGGTCGACTCCTGTCATCCGCATAGGTCCAACAACTCCAGTGCTTGTGGTTTTAACTGTATTTGCGTTAATGACGGCGCGAACCTCTAGCTTGTTGTTGATTCCAAATCGCAATACTTGCTCCAGCTGATTCCTGTCTGTATTAGTTTGCGCACCATACGTTTCTGCTGCACTTGAAAACTGGAAGCCCCCTTCGTATTGAAACCATCCCACGGGGGTTATTTGAGCACTTTCTGTTATGTCCGGCCTGTCCGTTGCGATGGGCGCCATTTCCAAAATATCACTTGTTTCTTGTTCTTGCGCTAACATCGTTAACGACGACAGAGCCAACGCTCCTGCTAACCAATTATTCATTTTCATAAGGAATTAAACTTTCATGTGGATCGCGCTCAGGGACGCCCAGTTCTTTAATAAGTAATGCTTCTATTTCCGGGGTAATCACGTGCTCCATAGTCTCCGCTTGTGGATGGATGTGATCAGGTGCCATTCCGAGTCTTTCTGTAAGGTACAGCTCCCACAGTCTGTGTAAACGAACCACGCGACGACCTTCTATCCGACCCAAGTCTGTAAGGGCGAACCCATCTATATGTTCTATAATCCAAAGTCGCTTTTTCAAATCCTTTAGACCAACACGCAAAGCATCCTCGCGCATTGCACGAATGCTGAGAATCTGCGGGATGGATAACTTGTTTCCTGTACCACACTTTTCCTCCTGCCGGTACATGAGTTTCATGATGTTTTCGCGATTCGTTTTTGATCGGTTTTCAAGCGCTCGTTTTCTTTTAAAAAGCCAGCCTTTTTCAGGGGCAATAAAAAGGGAGGTGAAGCCAATTAAACCGAGAATAATAACAATCCATGGTCCCGTAGGCATCTTTGTAATGGCACTAGAAATAAGCGTTCCTAAGATGGCGGAAATGGCGGAAAAAACAGCCGCTAAAACAATCATTTGAGGGAGTGACTTCGTCCAGGCCCTTGCCGCTGCCGCTGGGGTAATCAGTAATGCCGCCATGAGCACGACTCCCACTGTCTGAATGCCAATGGTCACCGCTAATACCGTGAGTACGGTAAACGTTACTCTGATCAAGCCCACAGGCAGTCCAATTGCATGCGCGAAATCTTCATTGAACGTCATTAGTTGGAAGCCTTTATAAAATAGTGCAACTCCCAGTAACAAAACCAGCGCTAATGCTGAAAAAGTGTACACGTCTAGCATCGTAATAGCCGCTGCCTTCCCAAGCAAATAACGCTCAAGACCAGCCTGTTGACCCTGTCCGCGCTGCTGAACAACGGACATTAGCATAATACCAAAACCGAAAAAAGTAGAAAGCACTAGGCTCACTGCGGTGTCACTTTTGAGTTTCGTGCGGTTCTGAATGAATTCAATCCCATAATGTGCGATGAGTCCTGAAACGAGTGCCCCAAAAATTAGATAAGCTGGGTTTCTACCGTCTCCCAACATGAAGGCCAGGACAACTCCAGGCAAAAGTGCATGTGCTATCGCATCTCCAACTAAGCTTTGTCCCTTTAGGTAACTAAAGGTGCCAACCACCGCCGAGGACGAAGCCAGCAGGGTTGTTCCAACAACAACTTTGAGGAAGATGGGGTCCATGGCTTATTCTTCGGCTTTATCCTCTTTAAATTCAGGTTCACGAAGGGGGAACTCTGTGGACCCAATGATGTCTCCAAGCTTAGACAAGACGGTTAGACGGCCACCATAAGCCTCTTGTAAAAGCTCCTTTGTAAACACTTCTTCTTTTGGTCCTGCGGCAACTAATCGTGTATTTAATAACACAATCCAATCAAAATATTCATTAGCTGTTTGAAGGTCGTGATGTACAATTACAACCGTTTTCCCTTCGTTTTTCATGTCTCGCAACAACTTTAATATTGCGTCTTCAGTTGCTGCATCAACACCCACGAAAGGTTCATCCATAAGATAAATATCGGCCTGTTGTGCTAGCGATCGTGCGATAAATACACGCTGTTGCTGGCCACCAGAAAGCTGAGATATCTGGCGATGTGCAAACTCTAAGAGATTTACTTTTTCCAGCGCCTCCGTTGCAATTCGGCGATCTTCTTTCGTGATGCGTTTAAAAAGGTTGTTTTTCCGGTAGCGCCCCATGAGTACGACGTCCATCACGTCTGCAGGGAAGTCCCAATCCACACTTTCACGCTGTGGCACATAACTTACGCGTTCACGCACTTTGTCTAGTGGTTGTCCGAAGATCTCTGTATACCCACTGTCTGCATCAAGGAGTCCCATGATCGTTTTCAGCATCGTCGTCTTTCCAGAACCATTAGGCCCTACGATTCCTATAATTTTTCCTTTAGGGAGGGTGAAATCCACGTCCCATAATACAGGTTTGCTATGGTAACTAACGGTCAGGTTGTGTACTTCTATGCTCTTGTCCATTATTCAAATGATGTTAAAATCTGTAATGCGTTATATCTGAATGCACCTATCAGGGTCGCCTCCTTAGTCCCTTCGTTTCCAAGGGCATCAGAATACAAGGGTAGTCCAATGCGGACTTCTCCGCCCTTTTGGGCCACCGCCTCTTTTAACGCTTCTATACTTTTTGGGTTGACACTCGTTTCCGTAAATACCGTATGAAGCCCACGTTGTAAAATAAATTCTGCTGTAGTGCTCATGTCTCTCACGCCAAACTCTGCAGCAGTGCTTACTCCCTGGAGTCCGCGAACGTCTATCTGGTAAGCGCGGCCAAAATAAGAGAACGCATCATGCGCTGTAACCATAGCACGTGAAGAGTCTGGAACGTTTATGAGCAGGCTAGCGAACCTCGCGTGCTCCTGTCTCAAGTTGTTCACATAAACAAGCGTACGCTCGTGTATTTCATTACTGTGTTCTGGGTATTGAAGTGCTAAAAACCCGCCCAACTGCTCCACGCATCTTGCCCATAAATTAAGGTCAAACCAAATATGCGGGTCATAGGAATTGGCTCCTGTCTCTATTAAATCAGGTAACCTGAGTGTGCTACTCATCGCATACACTGGTTTATTTTGTCCCATTTTCTCTAAGATGTCTGTCATCTTTCCCTCTAAATGTAATCCGTTGTGCAGAATTATTTTAGCGTTTTGAAGTTTCGCCACATCGCTCTCTACCGGCTTATAAGAGTGTGGGTCAATATTGCTCTGCATTAAGGCGGTGACCATAACAGATTCTGGTAGAATTTGTCTTGCGGCATCTGCTAAAACGGAAGTTGTTGCGAGCAGCTCAACCTTCTCGGGCGGCTGACAACCAGTGAAAAGCGCCAAACTGAAAATTACTGTGATTAGGTTGTTCATAATGAGATGGCATAAATGTTAGACGACATACTGTGACTGAGCCAAAAAAGCGTTCCGTCCGCTCCACGCAATTGGATGCTCGAATCAAAATTAGAAATAGAGGACATGGTAAACTCGCTTCCCAAAGTAATATTGAGCAATTGAAGTTGGGTGAAAAAATCAGGTCCGGCATCTTCTACCCTGACTACACGCAGCTTGTCGGAGGTAGCAAATTGTTGCAGCGGTTTCCCCAGGGTTGGCGGTATTGCACCGTTAGGCTGTGGTATAGGATCACCATGAGGATCATGTATAGGAGAGCCTAAGTATTTTGCTAATTTTTCGACCATTTCAGGACTTTGAACATGTTCAAGCTGCTCTGCTATATCATGCACTTCTTCCCAGCCAAACCCAAGCTTTTCTACCAAGAACGTCTCCCACAAGCGATGTTTTCTTAATATGTGGGTGGCTAGTGCAGTTCCTTTTTCAGTCAATTTCACTCCTTTATAAGGAATAGCCTCTACAAGGTTTTTATTGGCCAAGCGTTTCACAGCCTGAGTCACAGAAGGTCCTTTCGCACCAATTCTTTGGGCTAAAGCTCCGTTATTTACAGCTTTTTCTCCCCCTAAATGGTACAATGCCTTAATATAGTTTTCTTCGCTTTCTGTATGGGTTTTCACCTGACTAGATATTAGTTTAGGCAAAGCTAAACTTTTAATTTGTCCCGGCTATATCTGTGCGCTGTTAATTTTGTAGAACGCAGTATCTTGCAGGCTGTGAAAAACAACACTTATTTTATATCAGACATTCATTTGGGCGCTCCTTCCAAAAAGGAGAGTCAAGCCCGTGAACGCAGATTAGTGGCGTTTTTAAACACTATTGAGTCCGAATGTAAGACCCTCTATATTGTAGGCGATTTATTTGATTATTGGTTTGAATACAAACATGTTGTCCCAAAAGGGCATACCCGTTTGCTGGGAACAATAGCACAAATGGTGGATCGCGGCATGAATCTTCATGTTTTTACGGGCAATCACGACTTGTGGATGCAGGACTATTTGAGCGACGAACTGGGCGCAACATTGCACCACGGACCTTTAACACTTGACTTGGACGGTAAAAAGTTCTATATCGCGCATGGCGACGGATTAGGCCCTGGAGACCTTCGCTATAAATTCATCAAGCGTATTTTCACAAACCCTTTTTGCCTCTGGGTTTACAAGCGTTTACATCCAAATTTGGGTGTTGGATTTGCTGCAAGAATGTCGCGGTTATCACGAAACAGTCAAAATGAGCAGGATCATGATTTTTTAGGAGACCGCGAACGTCAATTGCTTCATAGCAAAGCCCTGCTTGAAGACGAATGGTTTGACTACTTTATTTACGGACACCGTCACCATTTAAAAGATATCGTTATTAAAACCTCCGAAAGAGGCTCTACTAAAAATAACTGCAGGTACATTGTGCTTGGCGATTGGATCACGTTAGACTCCTATGCCGTCTGGAACACCACTACCTTAACAACCTCAACCCACAGCTCAGGACAATGAAAAAATTACTCACAGTTGCTGTACTACTAATTGGCCTTCAGGCCCTTGCACAAGATTATAAAGGTCATTATGGCGTCGGGCTCGCCCTTGGGGAGCCTTCTGGATTTAGCGTAAAGAAATTTACAGATGGCGAACAAGCGTTTCAATACACCGTAGGGTACAGCCTTATTAAGGGCGAAGAAGGTTTAAGTCTTGGTGTCGATTACCTTTTCCATAATTACGATATCATAACCGCAGAAAAAGGAAGTATTCCTTTCTACTATGGGCTAGGAATACACTTGAAAAGCTATAATGATGTTGGGAGCCAGCTTTATGCCCGCATACCCCTAGGGGTCGCATATGAAATAAGTGATTTTCCAGCAGACGTATTCTTTGAATTTGCGCCGGGCATCGCTGTGTTTCCTACCCCATCAATCGTAACAAATTTTGCGATAGGTGGTAGGTTTTACTTCGACATTAAACGTGCCGTTAACAAAATAGAGGACATCCTTTAAGACGTTTTATCGCGCTCCAAGAGT
>CAJJCK010000089.1 GCA_905182675.1 uncultured Cryomorphaceae bacterium
ACTCCCAAGGCATGGTAGACTAGTCCACTTTCTTCCCTTACCATTTGAACTCCTTGTAGGGTATATAGTGGCTCCTGGTCATCTATGAGTTGAAACGTTATGGAAACTGAATCTATACGTTCCTTGAAAAACCATCTACGCACTCCTGCAACAGAATCTATCCATGTAGAATCAGGCGAAGGAAGGCAAATGGGCTTCATCGTATTAGAATACATATGTTCAAAAACTCTCAGCTCAGTAAAACCATAAGCATCTCCTCTATTTCTGAAGCTTTGTAAGATAAAACCAGCATCTTCCTCTCTAGTTACAGCATCTATACCACTTAAACCCCAAGGACAGTTATTTCTTAAAATACTATTTCTACAACCTTCCCATGCACCTATCTTCTTGACGTAGATGTTGCTGGGCATGTTGGTATTTGCCAATTTATGTGGGAAGAAAAAACCTCGCTCTATCTGTAGATCTGGTGCTAATTGTCCAAGGTTAGTTCTTAACGTATGGCTCAAAGTTCCACCTTGAACGTGAGACCCTCCCACATGAACAATATTCACCTTTCCTTCATTATCAAAAATTACTTTATCTAATTTTTGATAGAATTTTTCCATTCCTTCTCGCTTTCCATAAAACTCTATATGATTTTTAGACGTATCTAAGAATGGATATCTGAGGGCTATGGCACCCATTTCCTCTTGAGCGGAGAGAATACCTAGAGAACCTAGTAATAGAATAATAGCGGCAGGAATTAGTTTCATGGCGATGGTATTTGAGTCCCTGTTCCTTGTTTTATTGTCTGCTCTATCTTGAGAGCATCATAGCGCAATTGAAGTTGTGATAATTCCTGTGCCAACCTCCTGCCCACCCAGCTGGCTCCTTTTGGCGTAAAGTGTATATAATCTTTAACCGCGAAGGCAGGCTCCTGATTTACCCAATCCACCATGGAGCCTTCACCGCCCATAACATCAAACAAGTCCCAATATCCTGCTCCTCTTGAAAGAACCTCTTTCCTCAAAGCAGTTTTCAATACAGGAATAAGAGGATAGGTTTCCATCGAAATACCCTCTTTCCTTGACATATCTGATGGACCTATAAAAAGTAACGCAGCTGATGGGTAAAGTTTTTGCATTTGGTCTAATTGACGTCCTATGGAACGTGCGAATCTCTTTGCGTGAGCCTCATCCTTTAAATACGGTACTGCATTACCACCAAACTGCATGATGATCAAAGTATATCCCTCACGCTGAAGGGATTTTTGTAGTTGGACTTCGTCTAACTTGGTAAATATCGTTCCCGAAGCACCCCGCATCTCCACGTTATCTACGTGAACACCTGTTGGACTTTCAAAGCTCCACCCAAAAATTCTAGCTGGTGCAGTGCTTTCAATGTGCATGGAAAATTCATCAACTAAGGGAACGTCTAACCCAAGGGTCCATTCACCATTTGGGAAAATACGTGTGGAGTACGTAGTATCCTCCACACTAAACGATACCCTCGCTGGAGCAGAGGCATCCATATGAAGTTTTAACGTGCTGTAATTGCGAGCCCTTGTAAAACCCCAATTCCGTTTTTTCAAAACGACACTTCCCTCAAATCCACCCTGTTCCTTTTCGCTCAAAGCAGTAAAGGAGGCCAAGTGCCCATAGCGCATGTCTTTAACCGAGGTGTCTCTACGACCAAAAACTGTTTTACGTAATAACCCCTTCTCTTGAGAAAATGATAATGATGAAGGAGCTACCAAGGGACTTAGACTCACATAACCAAAACCATAACCGCCATATTTTTTTTGAAGGGCATCACGCAACTGCATGGTAATGCGGTCACCCTCAAGTTGCGAATCTCCATAATGAATAATCCGTACTCGTTCATTAGGATCATTACTCATGATATTCAGAGCCTCGAAAAATGACGAAAAGGTGGCCACATCAACTACCTGAATGCTTGTATCAAGTTTTGTTGGAGGCACCGGTATTTTAGTGGGAAGTAAGTTATGAATGGCAGACTCTGAAAAAGTAACATCTTGATCAGATGAGAGGGTGTCCAAGGTTAAAATTTTCAAGTTCTCTACCCCTGTGTCACCAGCAAAGCCCTGTTCTAACCAAAATGAACCTAACAACTCTGATGGTTTGTAATAACTGAACTCAAAAGGACCTAATTTGATCGCTTCTTTGGGCGAGAAAAGACTGAACAAAAAGACCGTAAACCCTATTGCGATTAAAAAGGCGAAGAATTGGCCCGGTTTATTCATTTTACAGCGTGCTAGGGTACTTTTCCGGAGAATAGTCAGATATGGTCTGGGTATTGATCTTTAATTTCTCACCAGCCTTAATCAGTAGATCAACTTTATTCCACGATTTTATATTATCAGCACTTACACCAGGAAATTTCTGAGCGATCCCCCACAGCGTATCTCCTAACTTTACTTCATAGGTGACGTAATCATTATTCTGAATGCTCGCCAGTTCCTTTTTCGCTACGTTCTGTTCAAGCAATGGCTCAACGACGGCAATAGTTGATGGCTTAGGCGCTTTACTTTTTGGTATCCAAATGGTTAGTTGCTGTCCGGCGTAAATGGTATTTCCATTTATTCTATTCCATTTTCTTAACTCCGCCAAACTTGCACCAGTCTTCGCGCTGATCCTTCCTAAATAGTCGCCATTGCGGACTATATAGGTACTCACACTATGCGTGGAAGGGTCGGGCATAAAAGATAAAATCTGTTTCCTTCTTCGTTCATATTGCACGGCTAATGCTTCACTGTAAACTATTTGTTTCGCTGCCAATTCTGAGATCAATTCTGAGGGAAAAACAGCATCAACTCCGTACAAAACTGATCCAATAGGAAGTATATCTCGTCTTAAGTGTGGATTATTGCTTTCAATGAGCCTCAGCGGAACACCAGCCTCTGCAGCTATATCTGACAAGAGTAAACCTCCTTGACTAGATACCAGTTCATTCATCCTATGAAGCTTAAGTGTATTCCCGTAGTATTGCGCAACAGCCATTTTACCCTTAACGGGATCAAAACGTTCGTCTACAAATTCATCTACAGTAAGCCCCATGCGCACCCCTTGCACTCTTGTAAGCGCAAGTAACTCCGAACAACTCCAACCTGCAGGCTCAAAAGTCCCTGCTTGCCGCTCTAAAGTCCAGTCTAATGCATCTGAATGAACAAGCGTACTATCACTGCCATAGAGGACATGAGCGAGAAGGAAAATCGCAAAGGTAAAAACGGATTTAAGCTTGTTATTTTTATGCATCTACACAAATATAACGGAACTAACAGCAGTGTAATAGAAATATAACGACTCCAATTAGTGAAGTATAAACAATAG
>CAJJCK010000090.1 GCA_905182675.1 uncultured Cryomorphaceae bacterium
AGATCTTACAATAAGTTTCTCGAGGGCAGCTCGATGTTTATCCGAGATATCCTTCTCACGTAAAGTGATCAGTGCATATTGCTGAATCACTAGCAAGGGGAGCACTATATTCTCACGCAATGCAATAGAAGCTTTGATTCCTGGGTTATTACTCAGTAATTCAGGTTGTCCAGAGATGGTCAAAACCCATTTTTGGGTCCGCTCGAACTCTTCG
Source organism: uncultured Cryomorphaceae bacterium (assembly GCA_905182675.1). GTDB lineage: Bacteria > Bacteroidota > Bacteroidia > Flavobacteriales > Schleiferiaceae > UBA10364. The sequence continues at coordinate 215 of CAJJCK010000090.1, forward strand.
CTTAATTGACTCCAGAAAGCGCCATACTTGGGATCATTTGCCATGTATGCAGTAAGAGGGAAAAACGTTTTACACATACTCTGCATGGAGTTCTCTATGAGGGTCCTAAAAAACTTTGATCGTTTATACAAACTTTGTACTTCGTGTAATTTACCGGCTTCACTCAATTCCTCTAGCGCCTTTCCTAGGCCATAAAAACCAGGTATATTCATTTTCAACTGCGACCATGCTCCTACAAAAGGAATGGCACGCAAATCATCAAGTTCTAGTTTTTCAGATTGTCCACGTTTTGATGGACGCGAACCAATATTAGCCATACCATAATAATTCAACGGGCTCATCTCTTCTAAGAACTCTGTAAATAATTGATTCTCCTTTAGAAGCGTATAATGTTTCAAGCTAATATCACTCAACTGCTCCAAAATACTGCGTTCATTGGGCTGAAGCACCTTAGCTTCGTCTATCATAAGACTATTTTCTAGTCCAGCCGTGATGAGCTGCTCCATATTAAACTGGGCACTTTGAGATGTACCGAAATTACTCGATATGGTTTGGCCTTGAACTGTTAATTGTATCTGAGAAGATGCGATGTTCTGACCTAAGGTGGCATAAAAATTATGAGTATTGCCACCGCCTCTCGCCGGTGGACCACCACGACCATCAAAAAACAAGACATCTATCTCATTTTGAATAGAAATACGAGTTAAGTTTTCTTTAGCCCGGTAAATATTCCAGTTAGCAGACATATAGCCCCCGTCTTTGGTACCATCACTAAATCCCAACATGATTGTTTGTTTACTACTACGTTGGGTAAGATGGGTGCGGTAGTTGTGGTCAGAGTATAACGTATTCATACTCGCTCCTGAGCCCATTAAATCATCAATAGTCTCAAATAAGGGGACAATATCTACAGTGATTTTATCACTACCAAAAGCAGTCCAACGAGCCAAAGCAAAAACCCTAGCGACGTCCATCGCACCCCTGCAATTAGAAATGATATAACGATGAGCACCCTTTGGACCATTTTGTGCCTGAATGTCACGAATGACCTGAAAGCTTTGCAACGTGTCATCGATACTGTCGTCCCCTGTTAAGGTACCGTCCCAATGAGCCTGCATTGTAAACAACTCCTCTGGACGCTTTGGCTCTGGGATATTTAACTGAGTCAATAACGCATCAAACGCCCGTTTAATTTCACGGCTGTCTTGGCGTAAATCTATACTAGCGAAATGAGAACCAAAAAGTGCTACACGGTCGAGTAATTCTTCAACCAATTCAACAAATATGGCATCATGGTACTCAATAAGGTTCGTACGAACTGACCGCAGAGCTTCACGGAATCCTATGAAATCCCATTCATCCTGATCGCGAATACACCTTAACACTTGTTGTTCAATATCCATCAAATCCTCATAAACTCCGTTGAATGAAATACGACGACGTAGTCTTCTGAGATCTTGGTAATAGCATTGCAACAGCACATCTCTGAGTCGGTTGGCTACTTTCTTTGTTATATCAATACTCACATAAGGGTTCCCATCGCGATCCCCTCCTGGCCAAAAACCTAGATTGATTAGGTTCAATGTACCATCCCAATCAGGGAGACTACGGCGCATTTCAGCAGTAATATCCCCTGCACTCTGGTAGAAGACGTTTTGTAGGTACCAAATCAAATTTACGGCTTCGTCATACGGACTAGGTTTTGATTTTTGAAAAAACGGGGTTTTACCTAATTGCTTCAAATACGTACGAATAGAACTCAGATCGTTTTCACGGATAGCTCCGGTTAAATCCGTAATAATAGCCAATACCCTTCCTGGATAAAATTGAGTAGGGTGAGCCGTTAAAACAGGACGTATGGAAAACTCTTGAAGCCGCTGCTTCAATTCTTCTAAGTTCCCTGCACGCTCCATACGCATCATGAACTCGCTAAGAGAGCCCTTTCCGGAGAGGTTATTTAATTGACCATAAGCAGCATCCTCTAAAGCATCCACCAGCACGACTTGACGCTCAATATATTGCAACACCTTGAATAAGAAATTCAACTGCTCTTTCTCGTCATCACTATCCTTAAATTCTTCAAAGAACTGTTTGATGATTTCCCTAGGGCTTTGGCCATCTGCTAGTCTTGTGAGGCAGTATTCATTCAGCACTGGAATAAAAATCCCAGTGTTCTTGATACCATCCAATGGCAGTGTCAAAAACAAACTATTGTAGAGCTGGAATTTTAATCCAACATGCGTCTCGTAATTTGCTGCACTTAGTGCTAAACTCTCTTGATATTCCATATTAAGGTAATATAGTTCCTGATGCGGCTTGGTACACTTGATACCATTGCTCGCGGTTAAGTGCTATTGATAATGCCCGCTTAGCATCACTTAAGTGGACTTGGTTTGTTGTTCCTACTATCGGGAGTATACCAGCAGGATGTTTCATTAGCCATGACAACGCAATGACATGTGGTGTTGTATCAAATTCTTTGGAAAGTTCTTCTAATATTACATCCACGGATTCCGGAAGTGATCCTCCTCCGAGAGGCGACCAAGCCATTGGAACTAGACCGTCTGAGATACATTGATCAAGAGTTCCATCAGTAAAAGCATCAAGACGTTTTGTGGAAACCTCCAACTGATGGCAACCAATGGGTACCGTCTTCTGAAGCATATTTACCTGTGAAGCAGAAAAATTACTGACACCAAAACTTGTCACTTTTCCAGAACTATGTAATATTTCAAATGCTTCTCCGACCTCTTCTACGTCCATTAATAAATCTGGGCGATGTAACAGAAGGACATCTATATAATCTGTGTTTAGTGCTTTTAAGCTATCATCTACACTTTTTAAAATATGCTCTAGTGACGAATCATAGGCCTTATATCTATATGCTGGCTTATTTTCACACACTCTTAAAATACCACATTTAGTAACAATTTCCATCTGCTCGCGCCAGCCCGAATGCAACTTTAAAGCGGCACCGAAATCCGCTTCGGTGGTATGATCACCGTAAATATCGGCATGATCAAATGTCGTAAAACCCAATTCAAAAGAAGCTTCGATCATTTGCTCATACTGAGTCGTGGAAAAATTAGCACCCCACGCGCCCCAGCGCATCGTACCAACCACAATATCACTCATCCAAGGAGTACTGTACATAGTTCTCATTTTACACTGCAACATAGCACTTTCTACTCTACTTCACCATAACGACCTTCACCCATTTGCCATCTATTCGCACAATCTTAAATGCTCCCTTTTCTGAACTAGTTCGCCCTAAAAAATCATATCCCGATTCTATTCCCTCTTGAAAATATAGATCGTGCGTTTCCCTAATGGATACTGTTGAGGAATCTCGCCATTCTTGAAAAGGTCCATTATCATCTATATGATCAGCCTCGAGCCAATAAATTTTATGTGGCCCCGGACCTAGTAATTCGAGGGGTAGATGGCCAAAATAAATATTAGGGGGAACAAAAAAATAGCCGGGAGATCCACTAGCCGTTACTACTCCTTGGCCTACTGCAAAAATTTCGTAAAAACTACGTTTAGGATAATGTGCCACTGACAAGCTTGAAGAGTTCTTTTTCATAGAAACCTGAGGTTCTAGTATACCACCCATGTAGAGCTGATCACAACAAGGCATAAAACTTGAACTAAAGGAACTGTCTATCAGTAGAGTACATTGGAAACTTTGAGATGACTTACCAGAAGTAACAAAATCAAACACCACAGAACTAAGATTTAAGTTCCACTTCTCCGGAAATGTTGACGATTTATCGGCTTTTAGTGGTTTCGCAAACGACCTGTTTACGGAAACTATAGTGGATATATCACTGCTAATTAAGCTGTTATTTACGCCTGAAGCTGCTGAGAAATTGACAAATTTATCCTGCGCATCATCAATATGATAGGATCTCGATAGCCATTTGTCTTCGAAGGTTGAAAAAGTTTTTTTTTGCACAAAAAAGTTCTTAATAAACTGTTTATCAGCACTTAACATACAGATTGAGCCTAGCAAAAAAGTGTATAAAAAAGTGAGGCGCCACCATAGTGGCCCCTGAAAAGGGATGCGTTTCATAGTAAAGGGGGTTAGGTTATTTAAAACTGCTTACTTATAAGTTAGCCTACCGCGATAAAAGAGAGTACTTTTGCGCCAAATTAATTTGACGTCAAATGAAATTGCGCAACATCGCCATCATCGCACACGTTGATCACGGGAAAACCACCCTAGTTGACAACATGCTGCACACTGCTAAGTTATTTAGAGACAATCAACAAGTAGAAGAACTCTTGTTAGATAGTAATGATCTCGAACGAGAACGTGGCATCACAATTCTTTCTAAAAATGTAAGTATTCGTTGGAAAGACACTAAAATCAACATTATTGATACCCCAGGTCACAGTGACTTTGGTGGAGAGGTTGAGCGTGTTTTGAATATGGCGGATGGGGTTATTTTACTCGTAGATGCTTTTGAAGGCCCTATGCCTCAAACGCGTTTTGTACTTCAGAAAGCTTTGAGTTTGAACAAAGTGCCTATTGTGGTCATCAACAAAGTTGATAAGCCCAATTGTGCTCCCGATATTGTTCACGATCAAGTTTTTGAACTATTCTTTAATTTAGAAGCAAACGACGATCAACTTGACTTTAAGACCGTTTACGGCTCAGGAAAAGAAAAGTGGATGGGTCCTGATTGGCAAACGCCTACAAATGACATTACCTATCTTCTGGACTCTATCATTGAAACAATACCAGAACCTGCTGTCGAAGAAGGTAACTTACAGTTACAGATTACATCATTAGCCTTCAGTTCATTTACGGGCCGTATAGCTATTGGCCGTATAAAAAGAGGTAGTATAAAAGAAAATATGCAAATCGCTCTTTGCAAAAGAGATGGAACGATAAAGAAAGCCAAGATCAAAGAATTAATGGTTTTTGAAGGCTTGGGTAAATCCAAGGTTGCAGATGCAGATGCCGGCGAGATTGTGGCCGTTAGCGGATTAGAAGATTTCGAAATTGGTGACACCATAGCTTCGGTAGAAAACCCTGAAGCGTTGCCTACAATGGAGATAGATAAGCCGACTATGAGCATGTTATTCTCTATTAACAACTCTCCGTTCTTCGGTAGAGAAGGAAAACATGTTACTTCTCAGAAGATTCGCGAGCGCTTAATGCTTGAGATTCAAAAAAACTTAGCGCTTAAGGTTCAGGATACGGGATCTGCAGATCAATTTATCGTTCATGGACGTGGAATTCTTCATCTGGGTATCTTAATTGAGACTATGCGTCGTGAAGGCTACGAATTACAACTTGGTATGCCTCAAGTAATCAACAAAACAGTTGATGGCAAGAAGCATGAGCCTATTGAAGAACTTACAGTAGATGTACCGGCAGCTACCGCGGGTAAGGTTATCGAAATGGTAACAAAACGTAAGGGAGAACTTTTAGTAATGGAAGCTAAAAGTGATTTAACGCGTCTAGAGTTTGAGATTCCTTCACGCGGATTAATGGGTCTAAGAAATAACGTCTTGACAGCAACAGCTGGTGAAGCGATTATGGCGCACCGTCTGAAAAATTACCAGGCCTATAAGGGAGACATGGAGCGTCGTATTTCCGGAGTTTTAGTCGCTAAAGAAGCAGGTAAGGCAAGTACTTATTCCATGGATAAACTTCAAGATCGCGGTAAATTCTTTATTGAGCCTGGTCAAGAACTTTACGGAGGACAAGTTATTGGTGAAGCCAATAGACCTGGTGATTTAGTTGTCAACCCTTGTATAGCGAAACAGCTGAATAACATGAGAGCTGCAGGAAAAGATGATAACTCTGCCTTATTTACACCTATAAAATTCAGCTTAGAAGAAGCGATGGAATATATTGGTGCTGATGAGTATGTAGAAGTTACACCTGAAAGCATTCGTATTAGAAAGATTTTATTAAACGAGAGCGACAGAAAGCGCTCAGCTAAATAAATTCATCTAACCCAATTGCAAAAAAAAGCCCAAGGTAATCCTTGGGCTTTTTTTGTATAAAATATGATAAAGTCCTTTACCCCTCCTGATTACTAATGCTGTCCAGTAAAACCTTTATTATAGACCTCGCTGCATTCGCGATAGCAGTTCCAGGACCAAAAATACCTGCTACTCCCATTTTATATAGATAGTCATAATCTTGTGAGGGAATAACCCCTCCAACGATTACTAATATATCTGGACGACCCAGTTTTGTGAGCTCTTCCATTACCGCAGGAACAAGTGTCTTGTGTCCTGCTGCTAAAGAACTAACACCTAATACATGAACATCATTCTCCACAGCCTGCTTGGCTGCCTCTGCAGGAGTTTGAAACAATGGACCCATATCTACATCAAAACCTAAATCAGCAAAAGAAGTAGCAACCACTTTTGCTCCACGATCGTGACCGTCTTGTCCCATTTTAGCAACCATAATACGTGGTCGGCGGCCCGCTTTAACTGCAAACTCGTTAGAAGCAATAAGGGCCTGTTCAAAATCTTTGTTTTTTTTCATCTCGTTTGAATACACACCACTGATGGTTTGTGTCTTAGCTACATATCTGCCCCATGGTTTTTCTAAAGCTGCTGATATTTCACCTAATGTTGCTCTAACCTTAGCAGCTTCTATTGCTAGAGTCAATAAGTTTTGATCTGTTCTACCAGCAGCCTTTTCCAGTGCGTCAAGCGCTTGAGAGACTAAAGCTTGATCTCTAGTAGCTTTTAGACTATTTAAGCCCTCTAACTGCTCTTTAAGCACCTCAGCTCCCTTTACCTCAAGTATATCGAGTGAAGCCCGCTTCGATGACTGAAATGCATTTACACCCACAATAACATCTATACCACTATCAATTCTGGCTTGCTTCCGTGCAGCAGCCTCTTCAATTCTAAGTTTTGGAATACCCGCCTCAATGGCTTTGGTCATGCCACCTAACTCCTCTATTTCCTTCATCAAATGCTCAGCACGGTCAATTAGGTCCGCAGTAAGTTTCTCTACATAATAGGAACCACCCCATGGGTCAGCTGTATAGGTGATATCGGTTTCAAGCTGAAGGTGTAATTGGGTATTTCTTGCAATTCGTGCAGAAAAATCTGTAGGAAGTGCAAGTGCCTCATCCAAAGAATTCGTGTGTAAACTTTGCGTCCCCCCCATAGTTGCAGCCATGGCTTCAATCGTCGTACGTGTAACATTGTTAAAAGGATCCTGTTCCGTCAGAGACCAACCTGAGGTTTGGCTATGTGTTCTTAGCGCTAAAGATTTTGGATTTTTAGCACCCAATTCAGACATCTGTTTAGACCAGATAAATCTGGCAGCACGCAATTTGGCAATCTCCATAAACGGATTCATTCCTATGCCCCAGAAAAAACTTAACCTAGGTGCAAAGGTGTCTATTTCCAGCCCAGTGTTAATTCCAGTTTTAACATATTCCAATCCGTTACACAACGTGTAAGCCATTTCAATATCAGCGGTCGCTCCTGCCTCCTGCATATGGTATCCTGAAATAGAGATACTATTGAATTTAGGCATGTTTTCACTTGCAAAGGAAAAAATGTCACTGATGATTCTCATGCTTTGTGCTGGGGGATATATGTAAGTGTTACGGACCATGAACTCCTTGAGTATATCATTTTGAATGGTACCGTTTAACCTGGAAATATCAACCCCTTGCTCCATGGCTGCGACAATATAAAAAGCCATAATGGGCAACACAGCACCATTCATTGTCATTGAAACGGACATTTGATCGAGCGGTATTCCATCAAAAAGCACTTTCATGTCTTCCACACTGTCTATTGCAACGCCCGCTTTTCCTACATCCCCTACCACACGTGCATGATCACTATCATAACCTCTGTGCGTCGCAAGATCAAAGGCCACAGAGAGCCCCTTCTGCCCAGCAGCGAGGTTTCTGCGATAAAACAAATTAGACTCCGTCGCTGTCGAAAAACCCGCGTATTGACGTACCGTCCATGGACGTCCAACATACATAGATTTATAGGGTCCACGAACGAAAGGAGGATCGCCAGGTAAGGTTCCCAAATGTCGTGCCTCCGCCAAATCCTTTTGATTATACTTCGGTTTTACAACTACTTGTTCTGGTGTTTTCCACATCTTATTCTGCGACATAACCCTCTTACTTTGATGATTCTTTAAGTGAGCGTTCTAGCTCTAAATTTGCAGCCCATCGCACCGGAATCAATGGTTCAATCTCTTTATCATTATGAGCTGCTTGATGTTCAGATCTTAATTTCAATGGCTTTAACTGCAAATCTGCAGGTAGAACCTGGCTTATTTCCGGGAAAATATTTACCCCGAGAAATTTCTCCGGTATTGCCGCTTGAACTTCAGCATCTAACTTATCCTGAACCCAACCGTGACGCAAGGCTTCTACTATTCCACCCAACGCGCGAATCTCCTGAAGCATACTCCAAGCTTCAGTGCACAATTCTTCCGTCTTAGTTTCAATAAAATGAGAACCAGCAGCGGGGTCTTCAACTCGGTCTAAATAACTCTCATAAGCCAATATATAATGCTGGTTCAAGGCGAGTCTTTCTCCCTCTGGATCAGCATCTTTAGTCAGTGAATTATAAGGACGTATTTGTATAGAATCTGCGCCTCCAACTATAGCCCCAAACGCAGCGGATGTTGCCCTGAGTAAATTAGAATGCTCATCGTAGGCAGTTTGATGCATTGTAGAGGTCTCTGAATACAATTCTAAATGGGTTGGTGGCAATTCATATTCCTCGAGTAACCTGGCCCACAGAAGTCTTATACCGCGGTGTTTTGCAATCTCCTCGAACAAATGGGTACCACTGGTTAGTGCCAGCCAATACTGGGAATAACCTACTTCTCCAAAGGCGTCTAAATAAAAATCTAAATGGGCCGCTGCTAAACCTAACTGGGTCGCTGCAGATGCCCCACACGCACCAAAAAAGTTCGAATTACAACACATGTATTTGAATTGAGAAGGTGCTAAACGACTAATTTCGCCGAGGTCGTACATTTTCTCTTCATGCCACACACCAGTTCGCGCGGCGATTTCTACAGGATCAATATTGATAAAGCCCTGTAAGCCATCTATACTGTTCCCATCATCATGTGCATGGTGCAGTAGAGCTTCCATTACGTCAGGACCGCTACCTTCTACTACCAATCCTATATTGATGTAAGACAATTTGATATCTCTCAATACGCGTGGTAGATAATGATCGCTATTTACGTAAAACAACAAACCAGATGCGCCATGATCTAATCGATTTATAGCCCAATCGTTGGCTGCAAATTCTTTTTCAACCGTATGCTCCTGTATCATTATCCACCATGGCTTAGCCCTAAATCCTGGATCTAGATGAGGGCCTGACGTGTATACTGGCTCAACGGTTGAACCGTGAGGATAAGTTCGTTTAGGAGTATCACTCATTTGATGAATCTTCGAATTCAATGATGGTTATCGTTTCGCCTTTCTTCAGCATGCCAAAATTTTCTCTTGCATAACGTTCAAAAGCCTTGGGATCAGTCTCTAATTGCTCTAACAAGACACGGTCCTCTTTAAGGGTAGACTGGTAATAATCTATGTCGCGTTCAAGATTGTCCAATTGCTGGTCCAATTCTGAATGAATAAAATAGTTATTGGTATCTAAAAACACCATCCAAAACGCAAATGCGAGTCCTGATAAGACGTATTTGTTCGTCAGGATTTTTATTATCGGATGGCTCAGTAGTTTCTTCATAGCTCTAATTTAAGGAAAGGCTTTAAGACTTGGCGATTGAATTCTTTGACTGTAAAAATTCGCTTCCCCCTAGATCCTGTAACCTCACCAATTCTGAATAGGTCCCACCGAGGTTGAGTAACTGATCGTGAGTTCCTCTCTCTGTTATTTGACCTTCATTAATCACCAATATTTCATGGGCATTCCGTATAGTAGATAGTCGATGAGCGATCACCACGGAGGTTCTGCCTTGCATTAATCGATCGAGAGCTTCCTGCACTAGAAACTCACTCTCACTGTCTAAAGCACTCGTCGCTTCATCGAGTATCAGTAGTTGTGGATCTTTAAGTAATGCACGAGCTATAGCAATTCTCTGGCGTTGACCACCGCTTAATTGGACGCCGCGTTCACCCACGGTGGTTTCCAAACCTTCCGGGAAGCCTTTTATAAACTCCCACGCATTTGCTTGTTGCGCTGCTTCGATAATCTCTGCCTCGCTGGCATCAGTTTTTCCGTAGGCAATATTTTCTTTGATACTACCTCCAAAAAGTAATACATCCTGAGGCACAAGTGCCAATTCCTCTCTCCAAGCCGCCAGGTCAACTTCATTCAATGGCTTTGAATTCGAGATAATTCCTCCCTGTTCTAGGTGATAAAATCGCATAAGCAAGGATGCGATAGTGCTTTTTCCAGAACCACTCTTACCCACCAGCGCTATTGTTTTTCCTTTCGGGATCTTAAAACTGAGTCCATTTAAAACTTGAACATCAGAGCGAGATGGATAACTAAACTCCACCTGGTTAAATACTATATCGCCAATCTCCACCGCTACCGTTTCAACGCGGTCTACGATCATCTCGGTTTGCTCTTCCATGAGGTCAAAAATGGTCTCTGTAGCTCCAATCGCCTTCTGAAGTTGTGCATATACACTCGCTAACCCACCAATAGAGCCTCCAATAAACAAGGCATATAGAATAAATTCATTCAACTTATCTGCTGCTAATTCGCTATTGTGAACCATTCCCGCACCAAACCAAATTACCAAGGCAATCGCACCAAACAATCCAAAAGTGATGAAACTAGCAAACGCACCTCGATAGTATCCTCCCTTTACCGCCAAGCCTACAACTTCTTTAATTCTTGTAGCGTACCTGCTGCGCTCCCAAGCCTCATTAGCAAATGCTTTGACAGTTTGAATCCCCGCAAAAGTTTCTTCTACAATTGTATTTGAAGCAGCCACTTCATCTTGAACGCTTTTAGAATACTTTCTTATAAATTTTCCAAATATGATGGTCACGATAATCAATGGAGGAATAACACCCACAATAAACAGTGTCAGCTTGATTGAGGTAAACGCTAATATGGCTATTCCGCCAATTACCATCGAAATTCCCCTCAACAACTCTGCTAACGTTGTGGTTAATGTCTCACCGATTTGAGCGGTGTCTGAGGCTACTCTGGAGTTCAGCTCTCCTACACGTTTTGCAGAAAAAAAGCTCATAGGCAGGTGAATCAGGTGTCCATACAAATCTTCACGTATTGCCGCTAAAGCACGTTCCGTAACCATCACAAAAATCACAACCCTGAAGAAGCTTGCAATACTCTGAATAACAAGCAATCCCATCATTTGCAACATATTGTCACGCAAGTTGCTTGGAGTTGACCCCATCAATCCTCCTAAAAGTTTCGGGAACAACAAGGACGTTACCATGGTTATAAGCAAGAAGAGGAACCCCAAAGCCCAGAGCTTTCTTTGAGGACGTAGATAAGCAAATATTTTGTTTAGCTTCTTTAAGTCCTTTACAGACAATGGCTTGCGCTTGGGTTTTTTTCCTTTCAAGGAATCGTCACTAGTTTTACTCATACCCGCGAAGTTACGCCATATGGCCTACCTTTGCGCTTCAATTTTTCAATAATGGCAGGAGCAGAAAACATAAAACCCTACCACAATAGTGATGCGGAAAAGAAAGAACAAGTCGCTGAAATGTTTAATAATATTTCAAAGCGCTACGACTTGTTGAACCACCTATTGTCCTTAAACATAGACAAGGGCTGGAGACGTAAAGTGGTAAACTTGGTGAAGGCTGATGAGCCTAAGGTTATTCTAGACGTAGCTACAGGCACTGCTGATTTAGCCATTGCTCTTGCCAAGGGAACAGGTGCTCGTATCACCGGCGCCGACATTAGTGAAGGAATGCTTGACGTTGGCCGAGTCAAAGTGGCAAAAAAAGGATTACATAAAAGCATCGTTCTAGAACTTGGGGATAGCGAAAATCTACCTTACGCAAATGATACTTTTGATGCGATTACCGTTGCCTTTGGCGTTCGAAATTTTCAAAATCTTCACAATGGTCTCAAGGACATGGCTAGAGTACTCAAGCCTGGTGGTCAAATTGTAGTATTGGAATTTAGTCAACCGAGATACTTTCCTTTTAAACAAATTTATTGGCTCTATTTTAAAGCGGTATTACCAGCCGTAGGTAAATTAGTTTCCAAAGATCCGAGAGCTTACACATATCTACCAGAGAGTGTAAAGGCCTTTCCCCATGGTAAGGACTTCGAGGCGGAATTAGTTCGAGCTGGCCTAAAGCCTATTTTAACAAAACCCGTTACTTTCGGTATTGCTTCTATTTACCAAGCAAGAAAAGAGGCTTAGAAACGTTGTCTACCTAATGAAACTCCGCCTTTTAATTATTGTAACTATTCTTGCCCCATTAAGCAGCTATGCTCAATTTGCACGGCTGCGCAACCAACCACTTTACGATAAGAGTGGGTTACATTTCGGGTTTCATATTGGTATTAATAGCTACAACTTCTCTATGGACCTAAAGGACTTGAGCGAAGTGAACAACATCTTTGGAGTGGAAAGTGAAGCTCTACCTGGTTACAATATCAATATTATTTCTAACCTCCGATTAACTGAGCATTTAGACCTGAGGTTCACCCCTGGATTTGCAGCAACAGTGCGTAAAATTCATTTTGACTTAATAGACCCCATTCGCGATGAGCGCAGGATAGTTACCCGTCAGATTGAGTCATCCTATGTACAATTCCCCGTTCATTTAAAATTCAAAAGTGTACGCGTAGACAACTACCGTATTTACCTCATGGGTGGACTACGTTATTGTAATGACTTGGCCTCTAGGGCTAAGGTAGTGGATGACAACCTCTTCAAGTTACAACGTCATACGGGAGATTACGAGTTTGGTTTTGGGGCCGATTTTTACTTCGAATATTTCAAGTTTTCACCTCAGATTAGAGCTTCTTGGGGCCTGACCAATCTCCTTGTTCAAGATGGCACCCTTCCTGTCGAAGCATTTGACGCAATTAGAAACCGAGCCATATTGGTCAACTTTACCTTCGAATAGTGCAAAAAGGTATCGTTTATATGCTCATCTCCGTGGGCTGTTTCGCTGGAGTTAATCTACTTGTTAAATTCCTACCTCATCTGCCTGCAACAGAATTGGTGCTTTTTAGATCACTCATCACCTTTGTAATCAGTTACAGCCTGCTTAAGAAAAAGAAAATACATCCTTGGGGAAACAATAAGTCATGGCTCTTGATCAGAGGCATAGCCGGTACTACCGCGCTTACTATCTTTTTTTATACGCTTCAAAAGATGCCGCTTTCTGCAGCCGTTACGGTCCAGTACCTCAGCCCATTTTTCACTGCTTTCATTGCAGGCTTCTTACTCGGAGAAAAGACGAAAGGCGCACAATGGTTGTTCTTCTTAGTTTCTTTCTTAGGGATAGTAGTTGTAAAGGGTTCCAGTGCAGATATACCTCCTATGCTCTTAGCTTTAGGTGTTTTTTCTAGTATGTTCTCAGGACTGGCCTATAATGCAATAAGAAAACTAAAAGATGAAGAGCCCTTAGTCATTGTCATGTACTTCCCTCTGGTCGCGACGCCCGTAATGCTGGTATTTAGCGTTTTTAATTGGGTAACACCTGTAGGGATAGATTGGCTTTTACTCTTAGGACTTGGGGTTCTTACGCAGTTTGCCCAATTATATATGACTAAATCCTACCAGCTCACTGAAGTAAACACTGTAGCACCTTTAAAATACATCGGAGTGATTTTCGCGCTGACATGGGATATTGCATTGTTTGACTTTATCCCTAATGCTCAAATGTTTTTGGGAATAGCCTTAGTTATTGGAGGAGTACTTATGAATTTACGGTTTAAAAGCGTCGAGAAGAAGCGTACTCGTAAAGTAACGTAGCGCCACTTACAGCAACGTTTAAGCTTTCCATTTTACTGGAGTCACCGGGCAACGTAATCTTCCGACCGCTGGATTTCAACATGTCGCTAGCTCCATGTCCTTCATTGCCCATTACAAGGATTTGCTTGCGTGACCATTCAAAAGATTTTGCAGGCGTACCGTTCATGTCAGCAATAACTAGTTCAAACTTGTTCTGCGTAGCGAAACTCAACCATTCTTGCTCTTCTAGTAATACAACTTTGACATGAGCCAACGCACTCATGCTGGCTTGAACAACCTTAGGGCTCCATACATCCGCTGTCCCACTCACTAAAGCGATATGCTCAACGCCGTACCATAACGCCGTACGTAAAAGTGTCCCTAAATTTCCAGGGTCTTGAACGCGGTCCAGCAGGAGAATAATGGGTGCGTCAATAAAAGACTTCAGATCTTCTTTTCTTTGATGAAAAACAGCCAATACAGGAGACGAAGTCTCTAAAAAAGTGATTCTCTTCATATCACTTTCCGACACCTCCACGGTCCGATCACCCATCAATTTCTCAGGAATAGGTCCAACATGGTAAATAATATCAACCTCCACTCCCGCGGAAACGAAATCAGTCACTAACTTCAAGCCTTCAGCAATAAAAAGACCCGTTTTTTTTCGGTTCTTTCGTAAAGCTAAACCGCGAATAAGTTTTTCTGAATTTTTAGTAACCACTGTGATACATTTTAAGGCTAAAATACACGCTAAATCTACGCACATCATTATGGTGCTTGGTGTATTATTTACCGCAGCTAGTTGCAGTGGACTCAGAGCGGTGGATGAGGTCGCTCCATTGCTGGTGGAGAACAATATTCAAGTCAATGGCAGGATAACGAAATCCGACGACGACTTTGATATTATGCGCCAACGTCCGAACAGGGGAATTGGAAACATTAGAATATTTCTTTCACTCCACCAGATCGGCACATCAATTGGTGAGAATGGCTTTGGTCAATGGCTCAAGTCTATTGGCGAAGCCCCAGCCGTTTACGATAGTGTAGCAAGAGTCAATAGTGCAGCACAATTAGGCTTGCATTATTTCAACCTAGGCTTTTACAAGACTGAGGTAACCACCTATGAAACGGTCAAACGAAAAAAAGTTATTGCTCATTACCGCATAAATACGGGACCAGAATACACTATCAGTAAGTATAGCATTACCTCCACTAGTAGATTTATAGACTCTGCACTTGCTTTTCACGCCCCTTTATTGGCTACTGGTGACGCCATCGTTGCTGAAACTTTAGAAAACGAGCAATTAAGCGTTCTTAATTTCTTAAAGAACCATGGCTACTACCAGGCAAAGTTGGGATGGGTATACTTTGAAGTTGACACAACCGGAGGTCCTTCCCAGAGTCAAATTGCTTGTATCGTTGATCCATACATATACGGTGGGAGTATTGAACGAAAAACCTTGAGTAAAATAACTGTAGAACCAAATTACAGTTACACAAATACTCTAGCCGTTCGAGACAGCGTGCGCACCTTAAATGGCATGGACATTTTACAGCATTCACGCAGTTTTAGACCTGGTTTTCTGGATGACCAAATATTCCTGGCTCGTGGTGGCTATTACAATAATTCAGAACTTCGCAGCACCTTCAAGAACCTGACCGCACTTGGTGTATTTAAAAATATCGAACTCGATATTAAAGACCTGGACAGCACTCTGACGGCTCGTATTAAACTTGTGCCTCTTCCTAAACGTGCCGTTACAGCTGCTATTGAAGGACTTGGTAACAATGGTAGCTTAGGAATTGGAGGGAATTTCAGTTGGGATAACCGCAACCTATTTAAGGGAGGAGAACTTCTTAGACTGTCCATAGGTGGTTCCGTAACAGAGCAAAGAAATTCTACCAACAATACTTGGCTGATTGACGCACGTGAACTCAATAGTTCTGCGACGCTCCGTATACCTAAACTACTTCTACCAGGCGCTTGGATTCCTGGAAAATCAAAAAAATGGTCCCCCAGAACTGAGATTATAAGTAAGGTTTCGTATCAATTCAGGGCGAATGAATTTAACCGTCTAAACCTGACCAACAGACTGGATTATCACTGGAAAATCGGTAAAACGAAGCACACCCTTACCCCTGCTCAATTATCATTGATTCGCATTGACCTTAATGCCGTATCACAGTCCACACCATTTTTATTTGTGGGGTTTCAAGATCTTGTCTTCGCTTCAACTGCTTATAGATTTAGTGAAACATGGAGTAAAGCTAACCGCAGATACTTCCTTGCTGCAGATCTTGAGTCCGGAGGACATCTCTGGCATGCGCTAGATACAGACCGTTTGGTTTCCTTACCCATATCCAGGTTTGTAAAAACTTCTATTGACTTTCGATTTTACCAACCCTTAGTACGAAAGAGGGAATTGGCTTTCCGAAGCTTTCTTGGTATGAGTCAATCTTGGGGTGAAGCCTCCATATTTACCCCATTCGAGAAATCTTATTTCATGGGTGGATCTAATGACATGAGAGGCTGGACAGCCTACCACTTTGGACCTGGAGCGACACCTGAAAACCTGTTACAATCTGACGGATTTTTTACTGCAGCACCTATAAAACTAATCCTCTCAGGAGAATACAGATATACCATTCAAGAGGCACTCAAGGGTGCTATATTCATTGATGCTGGCAACATGTGGCTTTACGCAAAGGACTATGGTGGTGTATTCAATGCTGCGCAACAAGAAGCAATCGCGTTGGGCCAGTTTTATTGGGATACTTTCTTCAAACAACTTGGCTTGAATACAGGAATCGGGCTCAGGTATGACATTGAATTCTTTATTCTGCGTGCAGATCTCGGATTGAAAATTCACCACCCCGGTGCTGTGGACCGCTCTAACTGGGTGATTAGTGATCCTAAACTACGAGATTTGAATATTAATATAGGTATTGGATATCCCTTTTGATTATTAGGCGGACGCTATATAAATTCATCTTATTTTAGCCATTCACTAATACTATCAGAAACTATGATGTCCATTGACAAAATTAGAGAGTTGCTCGGTGATCAAGCCGATGCTTTGTTGAACCACACTTCTACGACTATTCCTGTAGATTCTTTGGCACACACACCAAGCGGCAACTTTGTCACGGAATCTTTCACAGACTCTAACCGCAGCATCCCCGTGATGCGTTCGCTCCAAACTCTTTACGGCGCAGGCCGTTTAGGTGGAACCGGTTATTTAAGTATTCTGCCCATTGACCAGGGTATTGAGCACAGTGCAGGAGGTTCTTTTGCGCCAAATCCAATGTTCTTCGATCCGGAAAACATTGTTAAAATGGCCATTGACGCTGAGTGTAATGCTGTTGCATCCACCTTTGGGGTATTAGCTACTGTAGCACGTAAGTATGCACACAAAATTCCATTTGTAGTTAAAATCAACCACAACGAATTTCTTTCTTACCCAAACACGTTCTTACAGAGCCCTTACGGCTCCGTGGAAGATGCTTGGAACATGGGAGCCGTTGCAGTTGGTGCGACAATCTACTTTGGCCACGAACAAAGCCGTGAGATGATCGAACAGGTTGCAATGGCCTTTGAGCGTGCTCATGAGCTTGGAATGGCGACCATATTATGGTGTTACACGCGTAACAATGCATTTAAAGTTGATGGTGTAGATTATCATTCTTCTGCAGATTTATCTTCTCAAGCAATACACTTAGGTGTAACCATACAAGCTGATATCATTAAGCAAAAACTCCCAACTAATAATGGTGGTTATAATGCTACCGGTCATGGGAAAACTCACCCAAAAGTTTACTCTGAATTGACTACTGACAATCCAATCGACCTAACTCGTTATCAAGTTTTAAATAGCTACAACGGTCGTATTGGTGTCATTAATTCAGGTGGCGCTTCCACTGGTAATGATGCTGACGATTTAAAAGAAGCTGTATTAACTGCCGTGGTTAATAAGCGTGCAGGTGGCCAAGGCTTGATCCTAGGCCGTAAAGCATTCCAGAAAGACTACAAGGACGGTATCGCTCTATTGCGTTCTGTACAAGATGTCTACTTGAATGACGATATTACGCTTGCTTAAAGCACAATACAGACTATTATCTAAAGGGCATTCTTCTACCGAAGAGTGCCCTTTTTTAGTACATTAGCACGCTATAAACAGGACAAACAACACGTATGGGTTGGTTTAAAAGAACAACTGCTGGTATTACCACGCAGACTAAGGATAAAAAAGAAACGCCGGATGGCTTATGGCACAAATGTCCTAAGTGTAAGGTGATTGTGAGCGTTGAAGACCATGCTACTGAGATGTGGACATGTGGTAACTGCGGGCACCATGACCGTATCAACGCAAAAGAATACTTTGAGATTTTATTTGATCAAGGAGTATTTACTGAATTAGATCCTAAAATGGAGTCTATAGATCCATTAAAATTCAAGGATACTAAACCCTATAATGATCGTCTAAAAGCTGGTCAGAAAAAATCAGGTCTTAAGGATGCCATAACAACAGGTTACGGAGAAATGAATGGACATCAAGTTGTGATTGCATGTATGAACTTCAACTTTATTGGTGGCTCTATGGGGTCAGTCGTAGGTGAGAAAATTGCTCGCGCGATGGACAGAAGTTTGGCCACAGGGGCTCCCTTTATCATGATTTCAAAATCAGGTGGTGCCAGAATGATGGAAGCTGCTTTTTCGCTTATGCAAATGGCAAAAACAGCAGCTAAAATCGCCTTACTGGACGATAAAAAAATTCCATACATATCTTTCCTGACAGATCCTACTACAGGTGGTGTAACGGCATCTTATGCAATGCTTGGGGATATTAATATTGCGGAACCTAATGCACTTATTGCATTTGCTGGTCCGCGAGTAGTCAGAGAAACCATAGGTAAAGATCTTCCACAGGGATTCCAAAAATCTGAGTTTTTACTGGAACACGGCTTCTTAGATTTCATTGTAGAACGCAAAAAATTAAAAGCAAAGCTTAGCCAATACCTTGACATGGTAAAGGGTTAAGATTTTTCTGAAATAGATCATGTAAAAAGCCGACTCGAAATGAGTCGGCTTTTTTAGCTCTGTTATTTTGCAATAGCGCTTGCTTCGCGCATTGGGTTACTTTGCCCATTGCGCTGCCATCTGCTTGTTGCATTTTTAGAATACACATCAAACTTACTAGGCTCAACTTGAGCTGGCCAATAGTTGTTTCTTCTATCTGTATCTGCCATCTCTAGGAAAGGATCTAGTGTGATTTGAACCACAGGCTGACTAAAGTTGAACCATTTAGTAAACGACTCTTCATGCTTCACCCATACTTCCACGGGAACTCTTTTTATTTCCTGTGTTCCATCTTCCAATGTAAACCTCAATACCAAAGGCATCAACAATCCACCTTTATTTTCAAAAGATATTCCGTAGAAATGGTAACCCGCGTCTAACATAGCGGCCTCATCTGGAGACAAACGGCTTCTGTATTGCTGGTATTCTTCTCTATCAGCGTCGCTTACGTCAAACTGATTGTAGGCATTGTAGAAATCGCGAGATGCGGGAACTTCATCCACGACTGTACGGATTACACTATTTCGCGATTTACCCACATGGGCATCTGCCTTTAAGAATTGGTCTTCTTTGATCGGGTTTTCTACGTCCGGGTTCTTACTGGACATCTGATACCACTTGACATCCGTCATCGCAATATCTACATGATCCGTAGTGTAGAACCATCCCCTCCAAAACCAATCTAAATCAACTGCTGATGCATCTTCCATGGTACGAAAAAAGTCTGCGGGAGATGGATGCTTAAAAGCCCAGCGTCGGCTATATTCTTTAAAAGCATAGTCAAACAGCTCTCTGCCCATCACTGTTTCACGCAAAATATTCAGTGCAGTTGCCGGTTTACTGTATGCATTATTTCCAAACTGGAGAATACTTTCGGAATTAGTCATGATCGGAACCATTCTATCTTTAGGCCCACTCATGTAAGGAACTATCTTATGCGCTGGGCCTCTTCTCGATGGATAGTCATGGTCCCATTCTTGTTCGGTTAGATACTGTACAAAAGTGTTTAACCCCTCATCCATCCAGGTCCATTGACGCTCATCGGAGTTGATAATCATAGGAAAGAAATTATGACCTACTTCATGGATAATAACACCTATCATCCCATATTTAGTCCCTTCACTATAGGTGCCATCTGATTCAGGGCGGCCACCGTTAAAGCAAATCATAGGATACTCCATTCCAATCCACTTTGTGTGTACTGAGATGGCTTTATGGTACGGATAGTCAATAGTGAACTTACTGTAGACTTCAAGCGTATGTGCTACAACTCTGGTGGAATATTGCTCCCAAAGCGGATTGCCCTCCTTCGGATAGTAGCTCATGGCCATCGTTGTCTTTCCGTTG
>CAJJCK010000091.1 GCA_905182675.1 uncultured Cryomorphaceae bacterium
CATAAGAGTGCTGTTAGACCATTCTTCCGTCTCTTGTCCTTAACCGGCCTCCTGCGATGGGCTCCGAAGGACAGGGTCATGAAGTTTATATTTTTTTTAGCTAGACTCAATAGCAAACCGAGTAGCCAGCTTGATTTGACATTAGAGATGATGGAACAATTCGATGACCGTTACTACCGTTGGGTTCTAAAACAAGTATTAAGCTGGAACCACCCTACTCCTCTTTGTCCTATCGACGTTATTCAAGGTGAATTTGATCCTGTATTCCTTAATTCCATGCATGGGGGAAAGAGAACGTGGACACTCAAGGACGCTGCGCACCTCAGTTTTCACACCCACGGACAAGAAATATCTTACTTACTTAAAGAACACGTAGATCCTGCTCTTGTATAGTATATCCTGCTATTTTTGGCTATATGAAAATACTACCTACACCCTTACTTGACTTATTAGAAATAGAACCTCGTGTTTTTGGTGACGATAGGGGCTACTTTTTTGAGAGCTACAGTGCCGAATTATTTAAAGTCGCTGGTATTCAAGCAGATTTTGTTCAAGACAACGAAAGTTATTCAAGTGCCGGTGTAGTTCGTGGATTGCACTTTCAAGCACCTCCCAAGGCGCAAGGAAAGCTTGTCAGAGTACAGCGAGGAAGAGTTCTAGATGTCGCCGTGGACATTAGGAAAGGGTCTCCAACCTATGGACAGCATCATGCCGTTGAACTCAGTGGTGAAAACAAAAAAATGCTTTGGATACCACCTGGTTTCGCTCATGGGTTTGCTACACTTGAAGACGACACTGTTTTTCTTTACAAATGCACAGACACCTATAGTCCTGAGCAAGAAGGAAGCATTCTTTGGTCAGATGAATCACTCCAGATAGATTGGAAAGTTATCTCACCAAGTTTGAGTGAAAAGGACCAAAAGGGACCTAACTTTGTGGAGTTTGATTCTCCTTTTACATATGCGCCTTAAATACATTACCTCCTTCTTGCTATTAGTTGGCTTAGTGACTTCAATAGTCATTTTCACCTCAGCAGAAACTGATCAGCCACATCCAACAGAAGTGAAGCCAAGCACCATAAAACCTTTCCCACTTCCTGAAACGCTCCAGATCGCGAGTGAATTGATGCCGTTGGACAAGCTGGATGTGCAAGAAAGTCTTGATCGTGAAATTCTTGTAAACACCTACTGGCAAAGCAATAATTTACTCATGCTTAAAAGGAGTGATAAATGGTTTCCCATCATTACACCCATATTGAAGCAACATGGAATTCCTGAAGACTTCAAATATCTCGCACTTATTGAAAGTGGACTACAAAATATAGTTAGCCCAGCAGGCGCAGCGGGGCCTTGGCAGATCATGAAAGGAACGGCGTTGGACCATGGGTTAGAGGTGAACAGTGAAATAGATGAGCGTTACCACATGGTTAAAGCAACCGTAGTAGCTTGTGAATACCTCAACAAAGCACATGATAAATTCAATAATTGGACACTGGCCGCGGCTTCCTATAATATGGGTATGGGTGGTACAGCTAAAATATTAGCAGAGCAACGCGTGAATTCGTACTACGAACTCAGGTTAAACAGTGAAACTGGTAGATATGTATATCGCATGGCAGCATTAAAACACATTCATGAACACTTGGATGATTATGGCTATATATACCATAAAAGCGAAGGATACTCATTACCTGTTTTTGACACCATTACAGTTAATTCGTCTGTTCCAAATTGGGTTGATTGGTCGATAGATCACAACACCACTTATAAAGCACTTCGTTTGTATAATCCATGGCTTCGTGCTTCTAAATTAAGTAACAACTCAAACAATACGTACCAAATTTTGGTTGCCAAAGAGTAATGAATGAATTCATAGAAGTTTACGGTGCTAAAGCACACAACCTCAGAAACATCGACGTTAGCATTCCCCGGAATTCGTTAGTTGTCATCACAGGTCTGAGTGGCTCAGGAAAGAGCTCTCTTGCTTTCAATACTATTTATGCTGAAGGGCAAAGAAGGTATATGGAAACCTTTAGCGCCTACGCCCGCCAATTTATTGGTACTATGGAACGTCCAGAAGTGGATAAAATTGACGGACTTTCACCTGTTATTTCTATTGAGCAAAAGACAACCTCTCGAAACCCACGATCTACCGTAGGAACGGTTACTGAACTCAGTGATTTTCTACGACTGCTTTTTGCTAGAGCTTCTAGAGCATACAGCTACGAAACAGGAGAAGCGATGGTAAGTTATACCGATTCTAAAATTATCTCCTTAATTAATGAACGCTTCACAGGGAAGCGAATTGCCGTGTTAGCTCCTGTAGTAAGATCGCGCAAAGGGCATTACCGTGAACTGTTTGAACAAATCATAAGAATGGGTTTTGTTCGCGCTAGAGTTGACGGCGAAATCGTCGAGATAAGCGGTGGATACAGATTAGACAGGTATAAAACGCATGACGTAGAAATTGTAATAGACCGTATTCGCGTTGCCGCTACGGCTGAAGCACGTATCGCACAAAGTGTAGAAACCGCGATGAATCATGGTAAAGGAACCATCGCTATAATTGACTTAGACAGTGGCGAACTTGCCTACTTCTCAAGACAATTGATGTGTCCAACTACGGGTATTGCCTATCAAGAACCTGAACCCAATACGTTTTCTTTTAACAGTCCTAAGGGTGCCTGTCCTCATTGCGATGGTATAGGGACCACTAAAGAAGTCAATTTAGACAAGGTCATGCCTGACCTCAAAAAGACAATACGTAAAGGAGGCCTGGCTCCCGTTGGGGAGTACAAAAAAAACTGGATTTTCAACCAGTTAGAAATCATTGCAATGAAATATGGGTTTAACCTTGATACCGCGTTAGCCGATATCCCAGACGAAGCTCTTGAGATCATACTGCACGGTACCAACGAGGTGATGACTATTGAGCACAAGACAATCGGTGTAACCAAAGAATACAAGGTCAATTTTGAAGGAGTCATACACTTTATAGCAAACCAGAGCAAGGATGCGAAGAGTCGTTCCATACAGCGATGGGCAGACGACTTTATGGAAAATGTTACCTGTGGAACATGTGGCGGCGCTCGATTGAGAAAAGAAAGTCTGCATTTTAAAATGGTGGGACAAAGTATTTCTGATGTGAGCACGATGAGCCTGATAGACTTCAATAATTGGATTGATAGCCTACCCAGTCATTTAAATGAAAAAGAGTGGACGATTGCCTCTGAGATTTCAAAAGAACTCAAGGCGCGTACCGCCTTTCTGCTGGATGTAGGCTTAGGGTATTTAAATGTTAACCGCAGTGCGCGAAGTTTAAGTGGTGGTGAAGCACAGCGTATTCGATTGGCAACGCAAATTGGATCACAGTTAGTTAATGTGCTGTACATTTTGGACGAACCTTCTATAGGTCTACACCAACGAGATAATGCACGACTCATTCATTCCTTAAAGCAACTCCGTGACATCGGAAATAGTGTGATCGTTGTGGAGCATGATAAGGAGATGATTGAAACAGCAGATCACATTTTAGACATCGGTCCAAAAGCGGGGATTCATGGTGGATATGTTGTTGCACAGGGTACTATTGACGATATCCTTAAGGCTGATACTATTACTGCGGACTACTTGAATGGAAAAAGAAACGTGCCTATCCCAGCCAAGAGACGTTCACCACGCGGGTACATTAATTTATACGGCGCGACGGGTAATAACTTGAACAATGTGGATGTACGTATTCCACTTGGCATACTTACCTGCATCACAGGGGTAAGCGGAAGTGGAAAATCCACACTCATTAATGGTACGCTCTACCCGATTTTAAATCATCTCATCTTCCGTGCAGTTGGCAAACCTCAACCGTACACTAAAATAGAAGGGACTGACCAGATCGATAAGATTATAGATATTGACCAAAGTCCAATTGGAAGAACTCCTAGATCAAACCCTGCTACTTATACAGGTGTATGGTCTGAAATTCGTCAGTTGTTTGCAGGCTTATCCGAGAGTAAAATTCGAGGGTATAAACCAGGACGATACTCTTTTAATGTTAAAGGTGGACGTTGTGAAACGTGTGAAGGTGGTGGTTTACGAGTCATTGAAATGAACTTCCTTCCGGACGTTTATGTGCATTGTGAAACCTGTCAAGGAAAGCGATTCAACAGAGAAACATTAGAGATCCGTTACAAAGGAAAAAGTATCAGCGACGTATTGAACATGAGTATTGAAGATGCTTTACCCTTTTTCGAATTGGTCCCGAAGATCAACGCAAAGCTCCAGACCATGGCTAACGTTGGCCTAGGATATATTAGATTAGGTCAACCCTCTACCACGCTTAGTGGCGGTGAAGCCCAGCGGGTCAAACTGGCGACTGAGCTCAGTAAAAAGGATACTGGAAATACAATGTACATTCTGGACGAACCCACAACAGGATTACATTTCGAAGATGTCAGGGTCCTCATGGAGGTCATCCAACAGCTGGTTGAGCAAGGAAACACAGTCCTCATTATCGAACACAACATGGATGTTATTAAACAAGCAGATCACGTAATTGATCTTGGGCCTGAAGGTGGCACTGGAGGTGGTTATATAGTAGCGGAAGGGACCCCGGAAGAAATCACTAGTATTGAGGCAAGTATCACCGCACAATTCCTTAAATTAGAGTTATAACCTATAGCTATGAAAATACATTCGAGGAAAACCTGGTCGCAAATCAAATCTGAAGACAGTTGGGCACTATTTAAAATCATGTCCGAATTTGTTCATGGTTATGAATCCTTAAGCAGGATTGGGCCTTGTGTGAGTATTTTTGGATCAGCACGGACGGCCCATACTGAAGCAAAATATTTACAGGCTGCAGAGGATATAGCAAAAGGACTCACGAGCAAAGGATATGGCGTGATTACTGGCGGTGGACCTGGAATCATGGAAGCTGCAAATAAGGGAGCTCAAATGGGAGGCGGTCCTAGTGTCGGCTTGAATATTGATTTACCATTTGAACAGAGTTGTAATCCTTACATCGATGCTGACAAGACGCTAAACTTTGACTACTTCTTCGCCCGCAAGGTGATGTTTGTTAAATACAGTCAAGCTTTTGTAGTAATGCCAGGTGGGTTTGGAACTTTAGATGAAGTATTCGAGGCGATTACCTTGGTTCAGACTAAGAAAATCGAAAAGTTTCCCATCATATTGTTTGGTAAAGACTTCTGGTCTGGCTTAATGGATTGGATAGAAAACACATTGAAATCTACCGGTAAAATTGGGCCAAACGACACTGACCTAATTCATTTAGCGGATAACAGTGAAGATGTAATTACGATTATTGAAGACTTTTACGGCGAAAAAGGATATACCACCAACTTCTAAGGTAATAAGAATACCGGGAATTGGGTCCTTCCTTCTCGAGTAGACACCTTAAGTATATATGGACCAGTAGGATGAACGGAGTATAGGTCAACAGAACCTTCTACAATGTCACCCATCTCAACTATTCGTCCTAATTGATCCAATAGTTGAAAGGAACCTAGATCGATACCATTTAAATTAAAATGACCCGAGGATGGATTAGGACTGATTTTTATCGCTCTTAAATCCCATTCACGTGCGCCAATATTATTGACATTAATCATTGGGATACGAAGTGTATCAAAATTGCCTTGATTCCATTGGTGCGTCATATCAACTGAGACATAACCCGTCAGGGCAACATTAACCGAATCTTGTATATTTAGTGGTGTTCCAACATTTACGAGTCCATCAATACTCGTACTGGAAATAGTGCTGGCCTGAGCGAAAGAAACAAGTGCATTACTTAAAGGAGCACCTGTTAAGCTGTCATAAACGACCACATGAACTCTTGATGCCTCTATATACTCTGGCTCAAGCACATAAAGTCCTTCTTCGATATCAGAGCATATGATTTTTTCCGATGCAAAATAGGGGAATGCACCCCAATTTCCGGAAAAACCATTTCCGGAAAAAGAGGGAGATGTATCATAATACCCAACTTCTACCAGTAGTTCCGGATATTTAGCATCTACTATTTGGACGCCAGAGGTATAATATGATGTCACTACCCATTGTCCGTAAACATGTGCATTGT
>CAJJCK010000092.1 GCA_905182675.1 uncultured Cryomorphaceae bacterium
TTATTAATGTCCATACCACTATGTCCACCACTAAGACCCTTAAGAACCAACTCAAATCCCTTGCTTTTCGCAGGAGCATCGACCATACTTATAGTGCGTGTAGCCGTCACATCTATTCCACCAGCGCAACCTATCGTTAATTCGTCATCATCCTCTGTATCAATATTTAAAAGGATTTTACCAGAAAGCATACCTCCTTTAAGCTCTAAGGCACCGGTCATTCCAGTTTCTTCATCAATAGTAAAAAGTGCTTCAATAGCCGGGTGAGGTATGTCTGAAGAAGCCAAGACTGCCATGATAAAGGCAACACCCATGCCGTTGTCGGAGCCTAGAGTTGTACCCTTGGCTTTTACCCAATCGCCGTCGACAAACATGTCTATACCTTGGGTATCAAAATCAAACTGTGTATCATTATTTTTTTGATGGACCATGTCCAAGTGAGCTTGCATCACAACGGCTGTACGCTGTTCCATACCCGGAGTTGCTGCTTTGCGTATAAAGACGTTTCCAATATGATCTACCTCCGTGGGTAGACCAAGCTTGTTACCAAAATCGACCATAAACTGAATCACGCGTTCTTCTTTTTTAGAAGGTCTTGGGACTTCATTTAGATCAGCGAAATGATTCCATACGGATTGAGGCTCTAATGCTCTTACTTCATTACTCATATTACATTCTGTTTGGTACTTGGATACCCAAGCAATTCATAGCCTTTTTAATTACCTCTCCCACCGAATGGCTTAAGGTTAATCTAAAAGCAACGGTATTATCTTCTTCAGCTTTTAGTATACTATTGTTGTGATAAAAGCTGTTATATTTTTTAACTAACTCATACGTGTAATTCGCAAGTTGCGCTGGCGAAAACGAAACTGCAGCATGATTTATGACCTCCGGAAACTGTAACAGGAGTTTAATCAGTGCCGTCTCTGACTCGTTTACACTGACTTTAGACCACACTACCTCTATATCGTTTTCTCTCTTTTTCTGTAAGCTCTGTATCCGAGCGTAAGTATATTGAATAAAAGGACCTGTATTCCCATTAAAATCAATGCTTTCGGCTGGGTTAAAGAGCATTCTTTTTTTAGGGTCCACTTTTAAGATAAAATACTTCAAGGCGCCTAAACCTAATGTATTAAACAATTTAGCTTGTTCTTGTTCATCTAGACCTTCAATTTTTCCTAATTCCTTGGAAATTGATCCCGCATCTCTTATCATGCTATCCATTAAATCATCCGCATCCACTACGGTGCCTTCTCTACTTTTCATTTTACCAGAAGGTAAATCTACCATACCATAGCTAAGGTGGTGCAGTTTTGAGGCCCACTGATAGCCTAACTTACTCAGAATAAGAAAAAGTACTCTAAAATGATAGTCCTGCTCATTACCCACTACATAAGTCATTCCTGTGGCGTCAAAATCTTTGAATCGCTGAATGGCAGTGCCTATATCCTGAGTCATGTAAACGGAAGTACCATCACTACGCAATACCAGTTTATGATCAAGGCCTTCATCCTCAAGGTTAATCCAGACAGAACCGTCTTCTTTTGAGTAGAATACTCCGTTTTCTAGTCCTTTTCGAACATCGTCTTTGCCAAGAATATAGGTATCACTCTCGTAATAGTTTTTATCAAATGATACACCCAGCTTATGATAGCTGGTATCGAAACCTTTATAAACCCATGCATTCATTTTCTTCCAAAGTGCGACCACTTCAGAATCGCCTTGCTCCCATTTGATCAGCATGGCTTGAGCACGTAGCAATGATGGCGCTTGCTTCTTTGCTTGGTCCTCTGTAATTCCAGTTCTGATTAATTCAGCCATTTCGGCCT
>CAJJCK010000093.1 GCA_905182675.1 uncultured Cryomorphaceae bacterium
GCCCCTCAGCGACCATAAAATCGCATCACAATGTTGGTGGATTACCAGATTTCATGAAGTTAAAAGTGGTACAGCCACTTAAAACACTTTTTAAAGACGAAGTGAGAAGGGTAGGAGCATCTATGGATATGGCGTCCGAACTTTTAGGTCGTCATCCCTTCCCAGGTCCGGGTCTAGCGATCAGGATATTAGGAGATATCACTAGAGAAAAAGTCCAATTACTTCAGGATGTAGATCATATATTCATTTCAGGTCTTAAAAATGAAGGCTTGTATGATAAGGTTTGGCAAGCAGGTAGTATTTTGTTACCAGTTAACTCCGTTGGAGTTATGGGAGATGAACGTACTTATGAAAAAGTAGTTGCTTTGAGAGCTGTAGAAAGTACAGACGGTATGACTGCAGATTGGGTACACCTTCCTTATGATTTTCTAGCGAAGATCAGCAACCAGATTATCAACAAGGTGAAGGGTGTGAACCGCGTGGTTTATGATATAAGCTCAAAACCACCTGCAACTATTGAATGGGAATAAGACGATATTTCATAGCAACTTTCTTCGTGCTCCAAAGCTTCATAGTTTTTGGCCAAACCCAGGTGCTTCATACCATCGTTAAGGGAAATACTATTTATGGACTTTCATTAACCTATGGGAGTTCAGTTGATAGGATTTATGAAGCCAATCCAATGCTGGGAGTGCATAGGTTGGCTATTGGGGATACAGTCGTCATTCCAATTCCTCAAAAGGAAATAGTGGATTCAAGCCGTTATGATTTTCATAAAGTGCGAAGTTTCGAGAGTGTTTATGGTATCTCAAATAGATATGGACTAAAAGACAGTACTATTTATTGGCACAACCCAATCCTAAAGAATAAACCTACGGTAAAGCGAAATGAAATACTGAGAATACCTTTAGACCCTAACTCTTGGCAAAAATCAGAAATTTCTTCGGTTTCTCGTACATCGACTAACTTGAAAGCCGACACTCTCGTTACAACAATTCGAGATACCTCTGAAGCCATTACAGTCATAGGTATCCTTCCATTTTTCACCAACGACTACATCAACGAGGGTCTGAGATCGAAACGATCCAATATTGCATTTAGTTACCGGCAGGGCATTGAAATGGCGATTGGCGAGTATCAAGATGCTGGTCAAGTCGTAGATTTCAAGTTCTATGATTCATATAATTCTCCAGATTCTTTAGAGACCATAAAATTGCTTTTAGATTCCGTTGTTAGACCTGATCTTATTTTAGGTCCTATGTATACCCCTCGGGTATTGCAATTTACGGGAGATATTCAGCAAGATAATGTGGTGAGTCTCATGTCAAAACAACCTATTATTAATTCGTTAGGTGTTTGGAACAGTATAGTAGCTGAAGAACTTTTTTGGCATGCAATGAGAGAAAAAGTGATCAGTAAACACTACTTGGAGAGATCAGATACGTCCAGTGAAATATCGAGGAAACTGCTTGTTGTTGGATTGCAGTCTGGTAGCTCTCAAACTATTTCCAGAATGCTGGTTGAAAATTTGGCAGCGAGCGATTACCTTTTGGTTTCAAGCGATGATAGCTGGGTTCAAAATGAAGAGCTTGGTGAATTAAATACGCAGACCCCGTACGATATTATAATCACTGAAAATGATCCAGCTTTTATTCTAGATGTCCTACGCAACTTACGTTCAGGCAGTGCATTATATTGTTGGTATACTCATGAGTATCAAGTCTTTGAAAATGGGCTTGTGAGTAATGTATTCGAAAGAGAGAATGTACAAATGTTTACATCGTCCTATGTAGACTATGACGATAGACGGGTTAAAGAATTTATAAAAAAGTTTAGAGATGATTACGGCAGACAACCTGATATCTATGCCATAGAGGGTTATGACAACGCTAAGTTCCATTTACAAAGGCTTACTAATGATGTGAAATTTTACCGGGGAATCAAAAAAGGGTTCGATTACTCTAATGGTACTTCACGTCAAAACAAGTTTGTCGAGCTTCGTAAATTTGAAGGTCTCCGTTGGGTTAAGTTTTAATCAACATGATCTCCGTCAAGAAGATTCCCAAATAGGTCATTAAAGTCAGTGCTTAATTCTGTTCTGGACTTATTAATCTGGTTGTACTCACCTAGCGCCCAGAGTACCATTTCCTTTAAAAATGATTGAGATTCCGTTGTGTCTTTGGGAAGGTGAGACTTCATGAAATCATTTAGCGGATCTATGTCTAGTGCTTTTTCATACTCTTTTTGGGAGAACTCATCCAACAATTCTATTCGTCCTCCTTCACTAAACCAGTTTTGAATATGAAGGAATGGATTGCTATCATTCGTACGTTTTAAGTTTCGGAATACCGGAAAATAACTTTCATAAACCATTTTTGTAGCATGTCCCAGCAAGCTATTTGCAACACCTTCTGCACCTTCTTGCTCTCCTTCGTAAACCAGTTCTACTTTACCAACGATCGCTGGAATAGTCCCATAGAAGTCACTCAAACGAACTTGGCTTTGATCAGCACCCTCTAATAACCTGCGTCGCTCAACAGTGGTTAATAAAGCTTCGAAGGCGCTTATGGTCATTCTCGCACTAACCCCACTTGTCGCGTCTATGAACGAACTCTCACGTGCACTGAAGGCGAGCTGCTCAATAAGTTGCTTCGCTATTGCATTCACTGTAACATGCGGGTATTTATTCTGAATAGCTTGAGTTTCCTGTGCTGTAATTTTTAAAGCAACCTCTAGAGATTTAGGGTAATGAGTGTGGATTTGAGAACCAATTCTATCCTTTAACGGTGTAACAATACTACCTCTGCTGGTATAGTCTTCTGGATTTGCTGTAAACACAAACTGAACATCGAGCTCCAATCTCTTTTGAAAACCCCTGATCTGAATGTCTCCCTCTTGTAAAATATTAAAGAGCGCAACTTGGAGTCTAGGTTGAAGATCAGGTAATTCGTTAATCACAAAAATACAGCGGTGCGCACGAGGGATCATTCCAAAATGAATGACTCTTTCATCCGAGAAATTCAATTTCTCATTCGCAGCCTTAATAGGGTCAATATCTCCAATAAGATCAGCTACCGTAGTATCCGGTGTTGCTAGTTTTTCAAAAAATCGATCACTACGATGCACCCATGTAATAGGTGTTTGATCTCCTAATGAAGCGATCAGGCGCTTACTTTCTGAAGTCAAGGGAATCATAGGATCCTCATTGAGCTCGCTACTCGCTAAAACGGGCATCCATTCGTCTAAAAGTGCAACCATTTGACGGGCGAGGCGAGTTTTAGCTTGCCCACGCAGTCCTAAAAATAAAATATCATGCGCAGCGAGTAACCCACGTTCAATGGCAGGAATCACGGAGTTTTCATAACCATAAATGCCCTGGAATGGGTGTTTACCAGATTT
>CAJJCK010000094.1 GCA_905182675.1 uncultured Cryomorphaceae bacterium
GCTGTAGCATAAATATTGTGGCAGAATCCGCTTTAGTAGAGGGGTATTATTTACTTGACACCATAGTTCCTTTAATGATTGATGTTGAATCTTCAGGAATTAATGCACTTCGATTAGGGCAGTTTGAAGATGTTCTTGTCGTGGTTGAAAAGGAATTATTTTTCGTAGATAAATCAGGTCAGCTTTCTATTCGATCGGAGGACATTAAGGCATCGTTGAGTCAGGAGTATGGGAATGAATATTCTTTTACGATTACTACCTCTAGGGTTATGTTTCCGTCAGAAAAGCTATCTTCTGTAAATGTCCCTGTGGTTCTGAAGGGCATTCGTAATGCCACGCTCCCAAATGGAATGCGGTGGAGTGAAGCCTTAAGAATTGAGCCTGATACGGTTGTTCTAACCGGTCCTATTGCCAGAATGCAAAGAACACAGGTTTTTGTTACCCTACCTGAGGTTATTTGGGAGGGTAGTATGGCCATTAGTTTACCACTGGATCAATTGGAAAAAGGACTAGAATTATCTGTAAATTCAGTAGATGTTATTGGAACATCAGAATATTGGGTAGAGAAAGAGTTCATCTATCAAAGGAGAATAGGACAACGTGTATATGAAGTTAAACTTTGGCTCAGCGGTCCGTTTAGTATATTAAAAAACAGCGAGTTGATAGACTTATGTGAGTTAACTTTCCAAGACTTTGATACGTTTGAAATGGCCCAGGTAACCATTAGAAACAAAGACGTGGAGCTTTTGAGTATAACTCCACACAAATTAGAAAAACCTCTTCAATGAAACGGGTATTCTGTGTAACAGGCGGTATAGGATCTGGAAAGAGTACTGTTTGTAAAATATTGGAAAACAAAGGTATGCAGGTTTATTACAGCGATGAGCGTGCTAAGTTTTTAATGTCTCATAACGATGATTTAAAACGTGGAATTGTGGGGATTTTTGGCAATAATTCCTACACGAGTCATGGGACTTTAGACCGATCTTTTTTGAGTGCGAAGATTTTCGCTGACAGTTCGCTTAAGCTAGCTTTAGAAGAATTAGTTCATCCTGCTGTACGGGAAGATTTTGATCTATGGCTTCTTCAAAATGAGGCATCCATCGTATTTAAAGAAAGTGCTTTAGTATTAGAAAAAACGGATAGATCATGTCAAGAAATATTGGTAATCATGGCAGATCAAGAACGTAGGATTCAAAGGGTACTCGAAAGAAGCCCAGAACTTAGTAGGACTGATATTATACATCGTATTTCTAACCAAACTAGTGATCAAACAAGACGAGAAGGTTCTTCCTTTATAATTGAAAACAACTCGGATAAAAAGACACTGGAGCAGCAGGTTGATTATTTCCTAGCCAGTGTAATTTGAACTAAACCGTTCGGAAAAGACCTAGACCCAATGTTTTTCCAATCTTGAGAGGTATTATTTGATCTAAACAATGGAATGCCAGAACCTAAGGTTATGGGTATGTATGTCAATATCATTTCATCAATAAGTCCAGCTTCATGAACTCGAGCGTTGGTAGCACCTCCACCAATGATCCATGTGTTTTGGTCACTTAACTTAAGTTTCCGTAAAACATCTTCCGCCGCATCAGTGCTTACAACAACTCCTTTTTCAGATACCGCTATTTCACTGCTGCTAATGATGATACTTTTTTTACTTGCATAAGGGTAGTCAATCTCAAATTCCGACACCTGTTTATAAGTGTTATAGCCCATGAGTACAACATCTATACTATCGTAAAATGATCTGTAACCATAATCTTCATCAGGGAGTTGATACATAGGATCATCCAAGAAAGCAACGCTTCCATCACTTTTTGCAATGTATCCATCTAATGTTACGGCAGTATATAATGTGGCTTTCCCCATGCTAAATAATTTAAATCAAGTTTGACAATTATCATGCCGAGACGTACTTAGCTTAAAACAGCACTAGGCGCGGCCAAAAGAATTTCTTCCGATGCTTGGTTCTCAAATTGCTTGAAATTATTGGCAAATTTTTGGGCCAATTCATGTGCAGCTTTATCGTAAGCATCTGCGTTGTTCCAGGTAGATTTAGGATTCAACAGTGATGTTGGAACACCGTCGCATGAAGTAGGCATATCTAAACCAAAAATTGGGTGCTCATGGTAGTCAACGTTATTTAGCAATCCATTCATTGCAGCTGTAATCATAGAACGCGTATGAGAAAGCTTCATTCTTTTTCCTTCACCATATCCACCGCCACTCCAGCCTGTATTTATCAACCAAACGTTAACTCCTGATGCTTTCATCTTTTTAGACAACATATCAGCATACACGGTCGGATGTAATGGCATAAATGGTGCGCCGAAACAGGCACTAAATACGGCTTTGGGCTCCGTGACACCTTCCTCAGTACCAGCTACTTTAGCTGTATATCCACTTATAAAGTGATAGGCAGCTTGACCTGGAGAGAGTTTTGAAATAGGAGGGAGGACTCCGTATGCATCTGCCGTAAGAAAAAATATGTTTTTAGGATTATTTCCTATAGAACCGGGCTGGGTATTTGGTATGTGATGTATCGGATAACTAACACGTGTATTCTGTGTGATACTCGAATCGTCAAACTTGACTGTTAGATCTTTATTGAGTACTACATTTTCAAGAATCGCTTCTTCTCTGATTGCATTAAATATGTCAGGTTCCTTTTCTGCACTCAGGTCTATAACCTTAGCGTAACAACCTCCTTCGAAATTGAATATCGTATTGTCATTACTCCAGCCGTGCTCGTCATCTCCAATTAATCTTCTGTTTGGATCAGCGCTCAATGTAGTTTTACCCGTTCCAGAAAGACCAAAGAAAATCGAGGTATCGCCTGAAACTCCAACATTAGCGGAACAATGCATGCTTAAAACATTCCTTTGATGCGGTAAGATAAAATTAAGAGCACTAAAAATCCCCTTTTTGATTTCGCCGGTATATCCTGTTCCACCGATTAATATAGTTTTTTCTGTGAAGCTTAAAACCGCAAAATTTTCTTGTCGTGTACCATCTATATCGGGATCCGCCATAAATCCAGGAGCATTGATGACGGTCCATTCGGGAAGGAAGTTTTCAAGCTCTTGTATCGTTGGCCTTAGAAACATGTTTGAGGCGAAATGATTGGACCAAGGATATTCATTGATTACGGTTAATGATAATCGATAATCAACGTGAGCCCCAGCATAGGCATCTCTTATGTACACGTCTTTGCCCTCTAAGTAGGTGCAGATACGTTTTTTTAAGGAGCTAAAATTTTTCGGGTCAAACGGTTTATTCATTGGGCCCCACCAAACAGAGTCTTGTGTCATTTTGTCCTTTACGATGAATCGATCCTCAGGACTTCTGCCGGTATATTTACCTGTATTCACAGCGATGGCTCCATGGGCAGTTCTCACTGCCATGCTTTTTTCTAAACTGTGTTCTTCGAGGGTTTTAGGGTCTAAGTTGCTGAAAACAACCTTTGCCTTGATGCCTAATAAGCTCAAGGTGTCCATGTGGTTCTTGGAAATCGTGTTGTGTTTGGTTGGTTTGTTCTATAATAGGTTCACCAAATATAATAACCTTGCTTTTACAGCGAGCTAAACTGATCACTAATTATCTGACGATATTCAAGATTTATCCACAGGTATATTTTTTTTGAACGCCACAGAGCCCCAGCCTGCAGCCAGTAAAAGACCCCCAATCGGTGTAAGAGGTCCCAGGAAATTTAGATTAAGGCCTATTAATTCGTCTAAAGTCAGTGCATAAATACTTCCGGAGAATAGCAGTATACCGACAATCCATAGACGGATTGTGCTTACGCTTCCAGTTGAATTATAAAGCGCGAGTATAGCCACCGTATGTATAAGGTGATACGAGACCGCTGTCTTATAGGACTGTATTGCAGTAGGTTCTAATAGATCTTTTAAACCGTGAGCGCCGAAAGCTCCAAGTACAACGGCAGTTATGCCTAGTAGTGCTATGGTATAT
Source organism: uncultured Cryomorphaceae bacterium (assembly GCA_905182675.1). Lineage (GTDB taxonomy): Bacteria > Bacteroidota > Bacteroidia > Flavobacteriales > Schleiferiaceae > UBA10364. The sequence goes on from CAJJCK010000094.1 coordinate 3,979, forward strand.
TTCATAAGATGAATGTAGTTCTAAATAAGGTTAAAATGCAATGTTGAAAATTGAATAACAACCTTTAGTTGTGTTGCATAACCTACAACAAAAGAAAGTGCTAAATTGGTTGCAAAGCCTATTGAATGAAGAGAATTGTACTAATTGGTGCCGGTTTGAGTACCAAAAGTTTAGTCCCATACCTTAAAGACCGACTCGTAAGTCACCAATGGTATTTAAGAGTTTTAGATAGAGATTTAACGGTTGCCCAGAATCGATTAGGTCATGAGACGGGCCAATGTTCAGCTGCTGCCATTGACATCACAGACACTACGTTATTGGAGCTTGAATTAGCAGATACGGATGTTGCTATTTCCATGGTACCAGCACATATGCACATGAACGTTGCGAAAGCATGCTTGAAATTAGGCATACACCTTTTGACAGCTAGCTATTTAAGCGATGAAATGAAAGAGCTTGATCAAGAAGTAAAGGCAAAGAAATTAGTCTTTCTCAATGAGTGTGGTTTAGACCCTGGTATTGATCACATGAGTGCCATGCGTTTGTTAGATGATATCAGAGATAACGGTGGTGATATAAAATTATTCGAAAGTTTTACTGGCGGATTGTTAAGTCCAGAATCTGAGGGAGATAATCCCTGGAGGTACAAGTTCACCTGGAATCCTCGAAATGTGGTACTGGCAGGCCAAGGGGGTGCGGTTAAGTTTATCCAAGAGGGTAAATACAAGTATATACCGCCTCATATGGTGTTTAGACGTACTGAATTGATCAATGTGTCCGGTTATGGAAAGTTTGAGGGTTTAGCGAATAGAGACAGTCTGAAATACAAAGATGCTTATAAACTCGAAGATGTGGGTACATTGTACCGAGGTACGCTAAGACGTCCCGGTTTTGCTCGAGCGTGGGATTCCTTTGTAAAACTTGGGATGACAGATGATAGCTATGTCATAGAGGGTACTAATGATTTAACCTTTAGAGAATTTACCAACCTCTTCTTAGCATATAATCCTCAAGACAGTGTTGAATTAAAGTTGAAATATTACTTAAACATTCCTCAAGATTCTGATATCATGAGTAAACTGGTTTGGGCTGGGATTTTTAGTGATAAAAAATTCCCATTTGAGAAAGGTACACCAGCACAGTGCTTAGAGTATATTCTTAAGCAGGTTTGGTCACTTAATCAATCTGACAAAGACATGATAGTGATGTTTCACAAGGTTGGATGGAGCCAAGGTGGCGACTTAAAAATGATAGAAAGTTCTATGGGTTTTGAAGGTATGGATTCTTCTAAAACGGCCATGGCCATAACCGTAGGATTACCCTTGGCTATTGCTACAAAATTAGTGTTGACCGGTAAGGTATTGAAGCCAGGTGTTCAGATGCCTATTACGAAAGAATGGTATAGACCTATTTTGGATGAACTAGAGGCAGACTTTGATGTGAAATTCTCTGATAGTATGGTTGACTATAAAGGTTACTAAAGGTGGAGGTAGAATGGCAATAGGATTTCATTCGCCTCTTGGGTATAATTTTTATCCTCATTGTAAAGAATAAGTTCTTTTTTGACAGGGTCAATTCCACCTTCTTTTGAAAAACCAATAATCACTCTGTTGGGTGGTCTGTTTTTGCTGGGTCTGATATAAAGCAATGATTTTGGATATAATTCCTCGTCAATAGCTTCTTCAATAAGACTACCAGATCTATCTACGGGTAAAATGCACCAAAACTCTCCAGATTGCCTAAGGAGTTTAGAGGAGTACTCAATCAGACTTTTAAAGTCTAAGGTTAAAGCATGTCTTGCCGCAGCAACACCTTGGTCAGATTTTGTAGGTCCAGCCTCAAAGTAGGGAGGGTTACTGACTATAATATCATACAGTACGTTTAGTGTAAATTCCTGTAACGGTTCATGGTAACAAACCATACGGCCGTTGAACATACTATTTTTGAAATTCTCTGTAGCTTGACGTGCACTGGGCCCGTGTATTTCTACACCATCCACAAAGGCTTTATTAAAACGTTGCGCCATCTGAAGTGCTATTACACCGCTTCCCGTTCCTATGTCTAATACATGATGCACATCCTCTGTTTTGAGTGAGCTACCAGCTAGAGCACCAAGTAGGCATCCATCTGTATTGACACGCATCGCACATTCATCATGTGCAACACTGAAATTCTTCATTTTGAAAGGTTCTGTAAGTCTCATGTTTCGCCTGTTAAGCTGAAAATTTTCGGGCGCAAGGTGAAGAAATAGATGATGTTAACCAAGGCAAACATAAAATAATAGAAGTTTGATTCCATCAAGGTAAATGTCAGTAGCATCAATGTGCCAAGTTGAACAAGTACCCATTGCCAGATGTGAATTTTAGTTAGGATTTCGAATTTAGTATCTATATCATCCTCTACCTCAATGGTTAATAATCCCTTGTTCCAAAGGCCTTTACCTAATGCCGCAAGTCCAAAGACAAAGCTAGGTATAGCATAATTCGAGATTTTGTTCATAGAGCACTGAATCACAGCGTCCTCCTTAGCACTGTAAAGCACTACTACAGTCATAATTAACTGAATAATGAGTAGGACTGAATAAATCAGATGTAAAGATCTAGGATCGTATGGGTATTGTTTATTCATCAAAAGCTAAAGGTCCAAAAGTCCTTCTGGTAACTCAAGATAAATAATTTTTTCCTCGTGATTGATAGTTTTAATGAATGCTTCTACGGCTGGGACGAGATAGTCCTTCTCACCGTGTTCAATTAAAAACAAATTTTGAGCTACATTTTCAATGACATCAACGATGTGTCCTATATGCTCTCCATTGTTACTGGCTCCAAAACCGATGATTGCTTTATCATAGTAACCCTCTTTAGGAGCAGGTAGCATTTCGATAGGAAGGTATGCAGCGCTACCTACAATTCTAGGTGCGTCCTCCGGACGTATATCTTCAAACTTTACAACTAATTTTTTCCCATTGAGCTTACCACGTTCAGCAAAAAAAAATGGAACCAGTTCCGTACCTATCTCTAGGAGAACTGATTCCAAGTCTTTAAAATATTCTGGAGTAGAAGAGTCGATATGTAATATAACGGCCCCTTTATACCCATGGAGTTTAGTAATCTTTCCTAAAGAAAAGCACGACTCCTTTAACACAATTACTCTGCGCTATCTGCTACTGGAGCATCTTTCGATGCTTCTTCAGCTACAGGAGCTTCAGTTACTTCTTCAGCCACAGGAGCTTCAGTAACCTCTTCAGCTACAGGAGCTTCAGTTACTTCTTCTACAGGAGCTTCTTCAGCTACAGTAACCTCTTCAGCTACAGGAGCTTCAGTTACTTCTTCTTCTACTGGAGCCTCAACTACAACAGGAGCGTTAGCCGCTGCTATTGCCGCTGCGCGAGCCTTGTTTACTTCACTTTCAGCTGCATGACGTGCTGCTTTTGCAGCAGACTCAGCAGAAACTAAAGATTCAGTTTTTACGCTAATTTTATTTTCTTTATCTGAAGTCCATGCCTCAAACTTAGCATCAGCTTGTTCTTCAGTAAGCGCTCCTTTGCGAACACCTTCTAACAAATGCTTCTTCATCATCACACCTTTGTGCGAAAGAATCGTACGCGCTGTATCAGTTGGTTGTGCACCTTTCATAACCCAA
>CAJJCK010000095.1 GCA_905182675.1 uncultured Cryomorphaceae bacterium
AATGTCTCTAAAGTCAAGTTGGTATTTCAGTTCTCTTCGTCTGTCCACTACCTCTTGATCCCATTGCAATTGCCACTCCATGGAGTCAATTCCTTCTGTAAGCTTATAGGTATTACTTAAATGGCTACTTGTTACTCTTTGGATTGAGGTGTTCAATTGATTTGTTCTCAAGGGCAACAAATAGTCTTGAAATGTCAAAGGAATAGGAGCGAAGCCATAAGAGATAAGAATAGCTCCGTCTATAGAAACAACCTCATTCAATGTAGCTTCCAATAGGGGTATGACACCTTCAATTGCGGATTGGTCAATGGTCCCTTGGTAAGTCCCATCTCTAGAGAAAACCCTGTATAAGCCAGGTTCAAGAGCACTAATGAGAGACGGCATCCATGAGTTACGTTGAGACCATTTTGCAGGGTAATTATCAATTTGAATGGTCTTAATCGTAGAAGGCCAATTAGGTTTTGCTAGAACAACCACTACAATTAGAATGGTCAACACCCTCAACACAAGCACGATAAAATCCTTGATCTTGCGATTTCTATGCTTTGATGGAGTGATTGATTTCAGCCATATTAATGAAGGGATATCAACTGTTTTTTTTGGACGCTTTCCAAACATGTGTATCCATACAGGTACTAGCCCAGCTAGCATTCCCCACAAAACTATTGGATACTCAAAATGCATACTACAAGATTTCTTCTAAAAATTCTATTGACTTCGCCTCAACCTTGGCATAGTCCTTACTAGTGATCCCCTTTAAGATGACATGTTCACGAGCTGCGGTTTCTACCCAATATTTTTGTGACGACCCTAAAGAAGCGTGCATTTTTCTCGCCTTAGGGATACTGATCACCATATCTTGATGCTCCTCGCTTTCATACCAAACCATATTCATTACTGGAGCGTAAACCTTATGAAGCATCTCTTCATTAATTAACGATTCTACGACTTCCTGCATTTGAATAACAGACTCCCAGCTATAACCAGTGGCCTTACACGGTTCTATAATGCCATCTTTGCGGAAGTCAACGACTCTATGTGAGGTACCTTTTAATGTTTTTAGAATCTCTAATCCCCAAGGACCATTAATAAGGTTAGTCATGGGGTCGGGGAGTCCCATATTAGGACTATAATTAATTAATCCAATCACTTTGTCAGGGTAAGTCGCCGCTAATCGCATGGCCAAAGGACTTCCTGTACTACAAGACATTAGAAAAACTTTTCTACCTAAGGACAGTGCTAGAGAGAAATCTCTTTGAGCCTTACGCCATGCCGCTTCTGCTGTGAAAGTTAGCATACGGACAGAATCGGGTTCAATCAAGCCATGACCTGACATTCTGGGATAAAAAGCATTCATTTTAAAATGTTCTGCTAGTGTAAAACGAAGTGGATCTCCTTCATGTTGAGAGGCACTAAATCCATGAAGATAAAGCAGTACAACATCAGTTTTTCCAATCGTATCTGCCCATTTGATTTCGCCATAAGCGCAAGGCTTAGCATTCATGCTTAGTTCCGACAAGAAAATACTATCCTGTAATTCAGAAAGTGGTGTTGAAAAACTGACCAGTTTGTCCACATAGTGCGGAGTCTTGGAAGTTGGACCCATCGTAAATAAGATCAGTATCGAGCCTAATATCGCAACTAGGAATGTAATTACTTTCTTCATCATTCTATTGATTCGGCATCAATCAGGGTTAAAGGGAAGGATAGTGGATTCGTATTAAGTTTTAGAATACCACGGAAGGTCACGACATCATCTGTGAGAAACTCTTGCGGATGAGTAAAATTAAGCTCTAAAACGCTCTCTGGGCCGGCTGCACCACAAAAGAAACAGCTTGCGAAGGGGAAGGCACTTAAGGCATATTCTTTACTGACGACATCCAGGGCAATTACATAACCCGTAATCTTAACGTTGGCACCATCCCAGTTTAAAAGTGACTCACT
>CAJJCK010000096.1 GCA_905182675.1 uncultured Cryomorphaceae bacterium
TTATAGTTAGGCACGATCACACTGACCAGTGGACCTTCTGTCGGTAAGTCCAGTTTTTTAACAGGAGCCGGTTCTTTAGTTATTCGATCAGACTTTCTCTTAAAACCAATCATTTGGCCAGGACGGACACGGATAAATTGATAAAGAGAGAACCAGGTCTTACGCTGTAGCATTTCATCTTCACTAACCAAATCACTGTATTTCACAACCTTATGTTCCACACCTGAATTACGAATATTCACCGCTGCAGCTTCATTGTAGCTGCGCACTAATGCCAAGGCAGCTTCCTCCGTTAAATTACTCTGGGCTTCGTCTTCCTTAAGCTGTCTGCGCATCAAACTCCGAGCCACCTCATGCTCGTCACGCAATACCCAAACCACCTGAGCTTCAGGAAATCGTTTGACCCACCATGGCAACGTGTAACAAAGCCGAGGATCTTTCAATCCCCATTTGCCACTATAACTTGCTTTTAATGTGGCTAAACGACCGCTATAATGCTTTAAATGAGCGCCAAAAAGATCCTCGCGACTTAAGTCTTGCTCAAATAACGGCATATTGTCTTTCAAATCATCTTGGGTCGGTGGTTGCCACCAAGACGCATCCGAGGCACTAAAAAGTCGTTCATTTAGATCAACAGCGTACAATGCTTCAGCGTTGTGATCACGTATAGCCCCCATGTATACTCCAGCTTCGTTCAATGCACGTGCAACCATGGACGTACCAGAGCGGTGCATACCTAGGATCAAAACCGGGCGTTGATAATTGGGTTTATTCATGTATTTTCGAGCCAATGCGGAATTCAAAGAAACTCGTTTTTATTCACATCCCAAAAACTGCGGGGACATCCTTGCGATTATTGCTGGAAAGTAATTATCCTGAGGACAAACGATGTGCTATTTATTCTCATGATAATCTAGATGACGCTTTAACAAAAGCGTTAGATGATCCTAAAATTCTTTGTATTTATGGACATTTCCCATTAAGACCGGTGATTATTGCCTCAAATGCTACGGTAGTCACACTTTTCCGAGCGCCTATTGCACGTTCTATATCTCATTACAATCACTACCAAAAACGCATGAATGAAAAGCATGAGCAGCTCATGCAAGGCATTGATACTCCTGATGATTTCACACGACTGATACAGAGTAACAACCGCCAAACCGCTTTCTTGAGTGGGTATTTGAATCAAAAAGAGTTTTTACAAGATCCCCATGCGCTCGAAAAAGCATTGGCACATTTCGAAAGATTAGACGCCGTAGGTTTTACAGAGCATTACGCTGCTTCTATAGCATACTTTGGAGAACTTTTTAATTGGAAAAACACCTTGGTAGAACACCATAATTCAGGCAGCAAGAAAAATGAAGGTGATCAAAGCGTCTGGGAGAGCATGAACAAACAAGATCTCCCTCTTTATCAATCAGCCATAGAACGATTCGCTCCTCTATTAAAAAACTACCAGGGACTTCCTGCTAAAACTCCCAAGAAAACTTTTTTACCGAAGGTCAAAGACTACCTACGTACTCTGAGTTCGAAATTCTGACCCAAATACACACGTCTTACCTGTTCGTCTGAAGCTAATTCCTCTGCCGTTCCGCTCTTAAGTATTTTACCCTCAAACATTAGATACGTGCGGTCAGTTATGGCTAAAGTCTCTTGTACGTTGTGATCCGTAATGAGTATTCCAATATTCTTAGCCTTAAGTCCCGCTACTATTTCTTGAATATCCTCCACGGCGATTGGGTCCACTCCAGCAAAAGGCTCATCCAACAAGATGAATTTAGGCTTTGTAGCTAACGCCCTTGCTATTTCAGTTCTACGGCGTTCACCACCGCTGAGTAAATCACCCCTTGTTTTACGAATGCGCTGCAATCCAAACTCATCCAATAACTCCTCTAAGCGGTCTCTTTGATCAGATTTAGTAAGCTTGGTCATTTCTAGTACACCCGTAATATTATCTTCCACACTGAGTTTTCTGAACACAGAAGCTTCCTGAGCTAAGTATCCAATCCCCATTTGAGCACGTTTGTACATGGGAAGCTTTTCAATAGGGACACCGTCTAACAATACATGACCGCTAAACGGCCGTATAAGTCCAACGACAGAATAAAAACTTGTTGTTTTACCCGCGCCATTAGGGCCTAAAAGGCCTACGATTTCACCCTGGTTTACTTCAAAACTCACGTCATTAACTACGGTTCTTGAGCGGTACTTCTTGACAATATTTTTCGCTTCTAGTTTCATGAAGTTGCTGCCTTTTTACGCTTAACAATTCTTCTACTCACTGTAATACTGATTTGGTACAAGAACAATACCGGTAAAGTAACAAGGACTTGTGAGGCAATATCAGGAGGTGTTATAATAGCACTCAATAGTAATATTCCAATAATAGCATGTCTCCGGTAAGTTTTAAGTAATTCTGGAGTCACAACGCCAATTTTACTCAAAAAGTATACAGCGATGGGCAACTGAAACAGTATTCCACTGGCCAAAGTAACTGAACTGACCATGGAGATGTAAGACGTCAAATCAATCCTATTGACGACCTCAGCACTCACGGCATACGTCCCAAGAAACTGGACACTTAGTGGTACTATAATGTAGTAGCCGAAAAGCACACCTAGCATGAATAAAATTGTCGTGAATAGGATAACCCCTTTTGAGTTTTTCCGCTCGTTTGGGTGAAGTCCCGGTAAAATAAAACGCCAGATTTCCCAAAATACATAGGGAAAAGCGACAATCATACCGGCCACTATAGACACCCATAAATGCATTTGAAATTGACCACTCATCCTCATGTTGAGCAACTCAAACGGCATTTCCGTAAAGCAAAAGACATCACCACCTATATAGCTAGACAGTTCACAGAAAAACACATAAGTCGGAAAACCGGGCTGCTTAGGTCCAAAAATAAGCACATCAAAAACAATTGATTTTGAAAGAAAAGCAATCGTTGAAAAAACCACAATAGCAATAGATGAACGCACAAGGTGCCATCGAAGCTCACCTAAGTGGTCCAAAAAGTTCATTGCCATTCTATTTGTCGTCTTGTTCATAAGTATGTCGGGGTCAAAAATCCGAAAAACATTCTGTAGTACCTTCACTAGCCTTGGAAAATTCCCTTATCTTAAGAGAATAACGTGCAAATCAAGAATATATG